>CAHJWV010000049.1 GCA_903643055.1 Burkholderiales bacterium
CCTCCCCCCCCTCATCAACTGCCTATTCTCGATATCGATCCTCAACACAATCGCCAACGCCACCATGTACATCAAAATCGCCGACCCCCCAAAACTCATCAACGGCAAGGTCAAGCCCTTGGTCGGCAACACCCCCAAATTCACACCCATGTTGATGAACGACTGCCCGCCCATCCAGATCCCGATGCCTTGTGCAAACAAGCCCGCAAACACCCGGTCCAGCGCCACCGCCTGACGGCCGATGTGAAAGATGCGGCGCGACAGCCAGAAGAAGGCGCCGATCACGCAGGCCACGCCGACGAATCCGAGTTCTTCGCCGATCACGGCGAGCAGAAAGTCGGTGTGGGCCTCCGGCAGGTAATGCAGCTTCTCGATGCTCGAGCCCAGGCCCTGGCCGAAGATCTCGCCGCGGCCGAAGGCGATCAAGGAGTGCGACAGCTGATAAGCCTTGCCCAGCGTGTACTTCTCGTCCCACGGATTGAGATAGGCAAAGATGCGCTCACGCCGCCATTCGCTGAAGGTGATCATCAGCACAAAGGCGCCGACCAGCACCGCGGTGATCAGAAAGAACATGCGGCCGTTGACGCCGCCGAGGAACAAGATGCCCATCGCGATCGCGGCGATCACCATGAAGGCGCCCATGTCGGGCTCGGCCAGCAGCAACAAGCCCACCACCGCGACCGAGATCGCCATCGGCATCACGGCGCGGAAGAAGTTCTCTTTGACGTCCATCTTGCGCACCATGTAATTGGCGGCATAGAGCGCGATCGCGAGCTTGGCCAGCTCGGACGGCTGGAAGTTCGTGAAGCCCAAAGGAATCCAGCGGCGCGCACCGTTCACACCTTTGCCGACATGCGGGATCAGCACCATCACCAGCATCAGCAGCGCCGCACTGAACAGCCACGGCGCAAACTTCTCCCACACGCTGACCGGCACCTGCACCACGATGAAGGCCGCCACCAACGCGACCACGATCGACAGCGCGTGGCGGGTCAGGAAATGCGTGGCGGCGTAGCGCGCGAACTTCGGGTTGTCGGGCATCGCGACCGAGGCCGAATACACCATCACCAGGCCGAGCGCGAGCAAGGCCACGACCACCCAGATCAGCGGCTGATCAAAGCCCTGCAGGCGCGCGGGCTGGCTCACCGCGTTCCAGTCGCGGATCGGAACGTTCGCGCCGCCCCGCTTCCACAGCGAAGCCAGGCGCTCCTTCACGCCGTTGATCCATCCGGTACGGGCGGCGGCCATGTTCACAGCGCCAGGCTCCCGGCTTCGGCGGCCAGCGCGCGCACTTCATTGACGAAGACTTCGGCGCGGTGCGCGTAGTTGCGGAACATGTCGAGGCTGGCGCAGGCCGGGCTCAGCAGCACCGCATCGCCCGGCTGCGCGCGGCTGAAGGCCCAGCGGGTCGCGGCCTCCAGTGTGTCGTGGCGTTGGCAGTGAATGCCACAGTAACGCAGCGCTTGCTCGATGACGGCAGCGTCGCGGCCGATCGTCGCGACCACGCGCGCATGGCGTTGCACCGGCGTGGCCAGCGGCGTGAAGTCCTGGCCCTTGCCATCGCCGCCAAGGATCACGACCAGCTTCGACGGCGCCTTGTCGTCACCCAGGCCGTTCAGCGCGGCCACGGTTGCGCCGACGTTCGTGCCCTTGCTGTCGTCATACGCCTCGACGCCGTTGACCGCCGAGATGAACTCGACGCGGTGCGGCTCGCCAGCGTATTCACGCAGGCCATGCAGCATCGGCGCCAGAGGGCAGCCCACCGCCGTGGCCAGCGCCAACGCAGCCAGCGCATTCGCAGCGTTATGCCGGCCGCGCACGCGCAGCGCATCGGCCGGCATCAGGCGCTGGATGATCAGCGCTTCGGGCTCGGCGACGCTGCCTTTGCGCGTGCGCTTGATGGTTTCGTCGGCCTCCAGCGCACGCACCATCCATGCGATGCCGTTCTCGACCAACAGGCCGAAGTCGCCCGGCCGCTTCGGCGCGTCGAGGCCGAAGCGCACGACGGCGCGCGCAATCGGCTTGGCAAATCGGCCCTTGCCGGGAAGCGGCGCCGGCACCATCGCTTCGACCGCCGCATCGTCGCGGTTGACGATCATCACGGCGCTCTTGCCGAAGACGCGCGCCTTCGCGGCCGAGTAGGCAGCCAAGCTGCCATGCCAATCCAGATGGTCCTGCGTGACGTTGAGCACCGTCGCTGCGCTGGGCTCGAAGCCCTGCATGCCATCGAGCTGAAAGCTCGACAGCTCCAGCACCCAGACCTCGGGCAGATGCTCGAACACCGGGCCCGGCGGCGGCGGCGGAATCAGGTGCGGCGGCGGGCCGCCACCGGTCGGCATGTCTTCTTCCGGCGGCAGCACAGCTTCGGGCACAGCCTGCGGCAACGCATCGGCCGCGCGTTCTTCGCCATCGGCCAAGGCCTTTGCGTTCAGATCGATCTGGACTTCAACGGCGTCGACGGTGTCACTCGCCGGCTCGGCACCCGCGGGCACCGAGACCGCATGGCGAACGCCGACCACGCCTGCGGCTTGCTCGCCGGCATGCGCGTTATCGATCGATAAACCATCGGCTGCATCGGCAGGCGCATCGGGCGCTGGCACCGGCTCGACAGGATCGGCAGTCTCAGCCGCTGCGGTCGATTCGGTGTCGGTCGGCTCCGTGGCCAGGCCGGCACTCGTTGCCACGTCAGCGGCTTCGGCCCGTTGCGCAGGCAGTGCTTCTTCGCCTGCCACTGAGCCGATCGCCACGGCCTCGTTCGATGCCACACCGCTCGCGACCCCAGCGTTTGAGGCCCCATCCCCCACCACCGCATCAAGCGCCGACGCAGGCTCGAGCGCCAAGGCTGCGGCCAAGGTATCGAGCATCGTCGGTCCGATGTTGCCGGCCATCGCGACGCGGCGATCGGCGAATTCGATCAGCTGCGCCGTCATCGCGGTCGTCGTCGTCTTGCCATTGGTGCCGGTGATCGCAATCACCTTCGGCGCGTAGCCGCGCTCGGCCTTCAAATCGGCCAGCGCGCGCGCGAACAAGTCGAGTTCGCCTTGCACCGGAATGCCGGTCTGCACGGCCAGCGCCAAGGTCGGCGCGATGCGCGGGTCCGCCGGTGCCAGGCCCGGGCTCTTCAACAGCAGCTGCACACCTTGCAAAGTGTCGTCGTTCAGCACACCGCTCAGCCGCTCGACCTGCGGCAGCTCTTCGGCCAGCGCGCGGTCTTGCGGCGCGGCATCGCGCGAATCCCAGACGCGCACACGGGCACCCTGGCTTGCGCACCAGCGCGCCATCGCCAGGCCGGAGTCACCCAGGCCCAGCACGAGCACAGCGATGCCGTTCAGGTAAGTCATGACAGCCCCTCGCCTGCCGAGTACGGCAGACGATCCCCCGTGGGGATCGCGGGCCCGCTTGGGGCGGCCCGGCGCCCGGCCCGTGCTGTCATCGCGGAATGCAGTCGGTCCATCACCGCAGCTTTAGGCTCGCCAGCCCGACCAGGCACAACAGCATCGTGATGATCCAGAAGCGCACGACGACTTGCGTCTCGCGCCAGCCTGACTTCTCGAAGTGATGGTGCAGCGGCGCCATCTTCAGAATGCGCCGGCCGGTGCCGTACTTCTTCTTCGTGTACTTGAACCAAGTGACCTGCAGCATCACCGACAGCGCTTCGGCCACGAAAATGCCGCCCATGATCGACAGCACGATCTCTTGCCGTGTGATCACCGCCACCGTGCCCAGCGCGCCGCCGAGCGACAGCGCGCCCACGTCGCCCATGAATACCTGCGCCGGGTGCGTGTTGAACCACAGGAACGCGAGGCCCGCCCCGGCCATCGCGGAGCAGAAGATCAGCAGCTCGCCGGCGCCGGGGATGTAAGGGAACAGCAGGTACTTCGAATACACCGAGCTGCCGACCACATAGGCGAACACGCCCAGCGCCGAGCCGACCATCACGACCGGCATGATCGCCAGGCCATCGAGGCCGTCGGTCAGGTTGACCGCATTGCTTGAGCCGACGATCACGAGGTAGGTCAGGATGATGAAGCCGAACACGCCCAGCGGATAGCTGATGCTCTTGACGAACGGGATCATCAGGTCGGCCTTCGGCGGCAGCTCGTTCGAGAAGCCGCTTTGCACCCAGCGCAGAAAGAGTTCGAGCACGCGCAGGTTCGAGGTCTCCGACACGCTGAACGCGAGGTAGAGCGCGGCGATCAAGCCGATGATCGACTGCCAGAAATACTTCTCGCGCGAGCGCATGCCTTCG
>CAHJWV010000050.1 GCA_903643055.1 Burkholderiales bacterium
CCTTCCTGCTGATCCGCAACCATCCGAGCGAGCTGGGCCTGCGCGCCTTCGGTGCCGACACAAGCGTGGCTGAGGCCGAAGCCGCACCGCCACGGCGGCTGAGCCTGCTGGCGCCGATCACGGTGCTGGCCAGTGCATCGCGCAACACGATGTTCTGGGTCTTGGCCGGAACCTTCTTCGTTTGTGGTTTGAGCACCAACGGTTTGATCCAGACGCATTTCATCTCGCTGTGCGGCGACTATGGCCTGGCGGCTCTGCCGGCGGCTTCGGTGCTGGCGATGATCGGTGCGTTCGACTTCGTCGGCACCATCCTGTCGGGCTGGCTGTCGGACCGCTTCGACAACCGCAAGCTGCTGTTCTGGTACTACGGGCTGCGCGGCTTGTCGCTGCTGTGGCTGCCGCATTCCGACTTCACGCTCTACGGCTTGTCGTTCTTCGCGATGTTTTATGGGCTGGATTGGGTGGCCACCGTGCCGCCGACGGTCAAGCTCGCCAGCGCGGCGTTCGACAAGCTGCGCGGCCCGATGATCTTCGGCTGGATCTTTGCCGCCCATCAGATTGGCGGCGCCGTGGCGGCCTATGGCGCCGGCCTGACGCGCACCGTGATGGCCTCGTACACCCCGGCGTTGTACACAGCGGGCGCCGCCTGCATCCTGGCGGCGCTGTCGGTGGTGTGGGTGCGCGGCCCTCGCGTGTCGGGTTCGTCCGGTGAAGGCCCTGCACTCGAGGCGGCGCCACTGGGCAAGGGAGCCTAACTCAACAAGGGTGCGTCGCCTCAGGCCCTCAATGTGCCCCGCCGAGGTAGGCCGACTTCACCGCCGGGTTGACCTTCAATTGCTCGGCGGGGCCATGCACCGCGATGCGGCCGTTCTCCAGCACGTAGCCGTAGTCGGCCACGTTGAGCGCGGCGGCCGCGAATTGCTCGACCAGCAGCATCGTCACGCCCTCGGACTTGAGCCGCGCGATGATGCGGAACACCTCTTCGACAAGGATCGGCGCCAGCCCCATCGAGGGCTCATCGAGTAGCACGATCTCCGGGTTCAGCATCACGGCACGGGCCATCGCCAGCATCTGCTGTTCGCCGCCCGACAAGGTGCCGGCCAGTTGCCCGCGCCGCTCTTTCAGGCGTGGGAACAGTTCCAGCGCGCGCTCCAGGTCGGCTTGGACATCGCCCTTCGGGCGGCTGCCGGTCAAGCGCGCAAAGGCGCCGAGCGTCAGGTTGTCGGCCACGCTCATCGTTGCAAACACGCGCCGGCCTTCCGGTGAATGCGCCAAGCCGCGGCGAGCGATGTGATGCGACGCGAGGCCATCGATGCGCTGGCCGTTCAGCGTGATCTCGCCGGCGCTGGGCCGGATCATCCCGGAGATGGCGCGCATCGTTGTTGTCTTGCCGGCGCCGTTGGAACCGATCAAGGTGACGACCTGGCCTTTCGGCACCTCGATCGAGATGCCGTGCAGAACCTGGACCTTGCCGTAGCCGGCTTCGAGTTGATGGAGGGTCAGCATCGTGTGTCGAGTCCGATCAGCGAAGGGCGGCAGGCCATGCGGCGCGTTGCAGGCCACCAGCGCCACAAGCGGTTTGATGCAAAGAAGGGCTGCTGCTCACGAGACCGACCCGCCCAGATAAGCCTCGATCACCTTCGGATCGGCCTGCACTTGCGCAGGCAGGCCTTCGGCGATCTTCTGGCCGAAGTCGAGCACCGAGACGGTGTCGCAGATGCTCATCACGACGTCCATGTGGTGCTCGATCAGGATCACGGTGATGCCGTGCTCGCGGATCTTGCGGATGATCGCAATCAGCTCCTTGATGTCCGGTGCGGTCAGGCCGGCGGCGGGCTCATCGAGCAGCAGCAATTGCGGATCGAGCGCCAGCGCCCGCGCAATCTCCAGCAGGCGTTGCTTGCCGTAGGGCAGGTTGCGCGCTTCTTCGTTGACCAGGTCGGCCAGGCCCACGAAACGCAGCAGGCCGATCGCGCGTTGCTTCGCGGCCTCTTCCTCGCGCCGGTAGCGCGGCGCGTGCAGCGCCACATCGAGCAAGTGGCTGCGAAAGCTGTGATGCAGGCCGACCTGCACGTTCTGCAGCGCACTCATCTCGCCGAACAGCTGCACGTTCTGGAAGGTGCGCGCCACGCCCGACAGCGCGATGTCGGCCGAGCTGCGGCCCACCAGCGATCGGCCGAGGAATTGCAGGCTGCCGGAGGTCGGCACATAAATGCCGGTCAGCACATTCATCATCGTGCTCTTGCCCGACCCGTTCGGGCCGATCAGCCCATGGATCGTGCCGCGCTTGACGCTGAGGCTGACCTGGTTGAGGGCCTTCAAGCCGCCGAACTGCATCAGCACGTCTTGCGCGCTCAACAGCGCTTGCGCGCTGGAGGCGTCGGCCTGCGATACCGCGTCTTTCGGTGCGTCGGCCAAATCGACGCTTGCGACCAGCACGCGTGTCTGAAGCCGCAACGCGGTGCGCACGAAGCCGACGATGCCGTCTTGCAGGTAGTAGACGACGAAGAGCGTGATCACGCCAAAGATCGACAGCCGCCAGTCGGTCATCGTGGTCAGCACGAAAGACACCCCGGCCAGAGCGATGCTGCCGATGACCGGCACGGCGGCCTGGCCCCAGGTGCTCTTGCCACGCCGCAGCGCAACGATGGCGGCGCTGGTCACGGCGATTGCAATGACGACGGCCACCCAGCGGAACATCTCGATGTCATCGAGCAGCTTGGGCAGCATCACGATGATGGCCGCGCCGAGCATCGAGCCGCTGCGTGTCTTACGCCCGCCCATGATGACGGCCAACAGGAACATCACAGTCAACTCGAAGTTGTAGGTGTTGGGCGAGATGTATTGCTCCGAGTAGGCATACAGCGCACCGGCCAACCCGGCGAAGCCGGCGCTGATCACGAAGGCATAGACCTTGTAGCGATAGACCGAGACACCCATGCAGTCGCTCGCCACCGGGCTGCCGCGCAAGGCCTCGAACGCGCGCCCAAGGTGCGAGTTCAACAGCCGATGCACAACGGCCAGCGACAGCAGCAGCAAGGCCCCGACCACCCAGAAGAACTCGCGCTCACTGAGCACCTGGCCGAACAGCGCGGGCTTCGCGAGCTTGATGCCCATCGGCCCTTCGGTCAGAAAGCTCATCTCGTTGATGAGGATCTGGATGATGGTGCCGAAGGCCAGCGTGACCATCGCGAGATAAGGCCCGGTCACCCGCAGTGCGGGCAAAGCCAGCAACGCCCCGAAGAACGCAGTGACCGCCACGGCCGCCGGCAAGGTCAGCCACAGCGGCGCCGCGAGCTTCATCACCATCACCCCCGCGGTGTAGGCCCCGATGCCGAACAAGCCGGCGTGCCCGAGCGACACCTGCCCGGTATAGCCCACGACGATGTCCAGCCCGAACAACACGATCGCATAGATCATGATGGTCTCAAGCAAATGGATGTTGTACGGGTTGTCGACCACCAGCGGAAAAGCCGCCAGCGCCGCGATGCCGATGCCCGTGAAAAGGAACTGAGGTCGTTTCATCGTTATTCAGTCAGGTATGGCAAGGCTCAAGCGAAGCGAAGAGCCTCATCAAGCCACGCCCAGGGAACCGGCTTTGCCGGTCCCTCGGGCGGCGCCCCTCGGGGGCAGGAGTCGTTTCATCGTCATTCAGTCAGAAGCAAGCAGCGATCGCGCAAGCGAAGCAAAGCGCCTATCAAGCCACGCCCAGGGAACCGGCTTTGCCGGTCCCTCGGGTGACGCCCCTCGGGGGCAGGAGCGAAGCGACTGGGGGGCTCCATCAAACCTTTTTTATCGCCACCCGCCCAAAAATCCCCGCCGGCTTCACCGCCAGCACGATCAGCAGCAGCACCAGGCCGGGCACATCTTTGTAGCCCGTGGAGAGATAAAAGCCGGTGGTCGTCTCGGCCACGCCCAGCAGGATGCCGCCGACGATGATGCCCAGGCCGCTGGTCAGCC
>CAHJWV010000051.1 GCA_903643055.1 Burkholderiales bacterium
CATGCAAGCCTGGATCTGTGACAACCCGATCGGCCCGCAAGCGCTGCAGTGGAAAACACTGCCCACGCCCGAACCGCAAGCCGGCGAAGTGCGTGTCGCGATCCGCGCAGCCAGCCTGAATTTCCCCGACTTGCTGATCGTTCAAAACAAGTACCAGGTCAAACCGCCTCTGCCCTTCGTGCCGGGCTCAGAGTATTCCGGCGTGGTCGAGGCTGTCGGCCCGGGTGTGTCGCATCTGAAGCCGGGCGACGCGGTCGCGGCCTTCAGTGGCAGCGGCGGTTTTGCAACCCATGCCTGCGTCAATGCAGCGCTGCTGATGCCGCTGCCTGCAGGGTTTGCATTCGACGATGCCGCTGCCTTCCTGTGCACCTATGGCACAACGCACCACGCGCTGATCGACCGCGCGCAGCTGCAAGCCGGCGAAACCGTGCTCGTGCTCGGCGCGGCCGGCGGTGTGGGCACGGCCGCAATCCAGATTGCCAAGGCCGCCGGCGCGAAGGTCATTGCCGCAGCCTCCAGCGACGAGAAATGCGCGCTGTGCCGAGACCTTGGCGCTGATGCCACGATCAACTACAGCCAACGCTCTCTTCGCGATGAGATCAAAGCGCTGACCGACGGCAAAGGGCCCGATGTGGTCTATGACCCGGTCGGTGGCACGCTGGCCGAGCCGGTGTTTCGCTCCATTGGATGGCGCGGCCGCTACCTGGTGATCGGCTTCGCGCAGGGCGAGATCCCGGCCTTGCCGCTGAACCTGGCATTGCTCAAAGGCGCTTCGATCGTTGGCGTCTTCTGGGGTGATTTCGCGCGCCGCGAACCCAAGAAGAACGCTGCCGCACTCGCTGCTCTTGCCGCCTGGTATGCCCAGGGCCGCATCAAGCCCGTCATCGATCAGCGCCTGCCGATGACCTCGCTGATCGACGCCTTTTCGCGCATGGGAACCCGCGAGGTCAAGGGCAAGCTCGTGCTGGTCAACGACTGAAGCCCAAAGCCACCTTCCTTCTCTTCCGCGCGGCGCAGCCCACCCGCAAGACCTGCGTCGACGTCACACGAGCCTGGCCTCAAAACAGAGGTGACGAGGACAGATAATCGACTCACGCGAGACCTCTTGCGAAGGATTCACGTGCGTCGATTGCTGATTCAAATTTCTTTGTTGGCCCTGTGCCCCGCTGGGGCCTGGAATCTCGCGGCTCGTGCTGCACCCGCAAGCACAAGCGGCCCATCCGCTTCACCACTTGGCGATCCGCTCAAGTTCGCCGTCATCACGTCGACGCGCGTCGAAGAGACCCGACAGGCCTGGGAGCCTTTCTTTGCCGACCTGCGGGCGGCCACCGGCCTGCCCGTGCAAGGCGTGTACGTTCACAGTTATGCTGAAGCTGCCGAGGCGCTGATTGCCAACCGAGTCCAGGTCGCCTGGCTGTCCAGCGTCGCGGCGCTCGAGTGCATCGATCAGGCGCCTGTCGAAGTGTTCGGCCAATTGGTCGATTCGCATGAAGGCCTCGGCTACCGATCGCTGATCGTGACACGCCGCGACTCCGGCATCACCAGCCTCGGACAGCTGCTGTCCCGGCCTAAGCTCTATGGCTTCGCGATGGGCGAGCCCATCTCCACCAGCGGTCATTTGATGCCGACCTATGCGCTGTTTGCGCCGCGCGGCATCAAACCGGAAGCGCAGTTCTCACCCTTGCTTCGCGGCAGCCATGCGCAGACCCTGAACGCCGTGCTGAACGGCAAAGCCCAGGCCGGCACCTACAACACCGAAGAACTCGAACGCCTGAAACTTCGCCAACCCGCGCAGGCAGCGCAGCTGCGCGTGCTGTGGGAGTCCACCCTGATTCCGAAAGACCCGCTGCTGTGGCGCACCGACTTGCCGCTGTCGCTGCGCCTGCGGCTGTCTAACTTCCTGTTCACCTACGGCCGCATCCCAGAGCAGAAACAGCGGCTGCGCGAGATGTTCGATCTCTCGGGCTTCAAGGCTTCGACGAACCACCAATTGAAGTTCGTGCTCGAAATCGAAGACTTCCAGCAGCGGTCTGAAGTGCTGCTGGACACAAGTCTGGACGAAACCGAAAGGAACGAGCGACTGCTCGATCTTCGCAGCCGTTACAAGCGGCTCGCCCGCGCGCTGCAGTCATCCGTCCCGCCAGAGCGTCCTTGATAAAAACGTAACCGGCCTCCAACGCGAATGACTCCGTCTCTTTTTCGACTGACCCCTCAGATGACCGGCATCTCTGGGTGACCTATCGAACCCTGCGCTGTAGCGCATTGACATCATGAAACAACGGTCCGGCCTGTTGATCGTTGGAGTTCCAATTGGGTGCTCGTTTTTAGCGCTGAGTGAGATAGGATTCACGACCTTCCAGAGAGCTCTCTTCAGGCAATGGCAATCAAGGTTCTGATCGTTGAAGACAACCCGGTCGCCCGCAGCTTTCTGTGTCGCGTTGTGCGCGAAAGTTTCAGCGACACCATCGTGATCACCGAAACCGGTGACCTGGAATCGGCACGCCGCCAAGTCGGCTTGGCCGAACTCCAGCGCGGCACGGCCCCGGCCGATCCATTCAAGCTCGTTCTCGTCGATCTCGAACTGCCCGACGGCAACGGCATGGAGCTGCTGGCCGAGCTGGCGCGTTACCCTGCCACCAAGATCGTCACCACGCTTTACTCCGACGACGACCATCTCTTCCCCGCGCTTCAGTGCGGTGCCGATGGCTATCTGCTGAAGGAAGATCGCTTCGAGGTGCTGGTCGAGGAACTGCAGAAGATCGTGCGCGGCCAACCCCCGCTTTCACCGGCCATCGCGCGGCGGCTGCTCAATCACTTCCGCCAAGGCCCCGGCGGCATGACGGGGCTGACCGAGTCTCACCTGACGGGCGCGTCTGATTTTCAAAG
>CAHJWV010000052.1 GCA_903643055.1 Burkholderiales bacterium
CAGCAGACGCTCGCGGGTGCTGTCTTCTCCACGTCCCACTGCAATGACGAATTCGTCAACCAACGGCAGCAGCGAACGTATGGAAGCTTCGAATGGGAAGCCCAGTTTGACGCCATTGCGCAAGAACGTGAATCCACTGACTGTCGGTTCAATCATGATCGTCATATCGATGAGGTTCAACCAATCGTTTCGCTTTCAAGCCCCAAACATAACGAAGCGTACGAAAAGGGTTGCTGGACAACTTGCTTTCTTTCGAGATGCCATGCAAGCGATAACGATGCTTCCATAAAAACAGCGCCAGACGGAATGAAAAATACTCTTTTTCTCTCGCGATCCAAAGCGTCAACAGTTCTTTAGCCAGAGCCTGACCCTTGCCGCTGATCGAGGCAAATAATTCCAGTCTCATACGAAAGTCTTTCAACTCTCTGCTGCGGAAACCTCGTTGACGTATCGCAGGCTTTTCGCGACTACCGGTGATGTCGGTGATGGAGTACGGATGCTGTCGGTAGCGGACGAGCGATTGGTTCAGGAAGCTCACGTGCCCGATCGACGCCGCCACATAAGCCAACCACCAGTCATGAAACAAAATCTTGGGGAATGGGAGTGCCTGATCCAACAGGCTCCGCTCAAACAACATGGCATGCCCGCTCGCATTGTTCCTGAACCAGTAGGGCAAGGGGTCATCCGTGCTGAAGCAATTCAGTTGATCGGAGATGTATTTACCCATGGATTCGCCGCGTGCATTCATCAATACCGAGTCGCAATACACCAGGATCGATTGGTTAGCTACGATCGCTGCCATCAATGCGCTGATCTTGTTGGGTAGCCAGATGTCGTCTTGATCGCAGGGTGCAATCCACTGACCTTGGCATCGCGATATGGCTTCTTCAAAATTCTTTTGATAGCCTTGATTGACGATGTTTTGGCTGAATTGAATTCGTAGATCCCTGCTTGAGAATTCTTCGAGGATTTTGGGAGTTTCATCCGATGACGCGTCATCGATGGCAATGATTTCCAGACGAGGCCAATCTTGTGCCAGCAAGGACTCCAATTGCTCGCGCAAGTGCAACGCGCCATTGAAGGTGCACATGGCAATCGACACTAACGGATAGTTGGTAATTGTCATGTCATCGCAAAAAACTGAAGCGCGTCGAGCCTGAGTTGATGACCATGGATGGCTCGATATATCGCTGATGAAATGTTTGTTCAATGAGTTCGGGTGCGCCCCTCGGGCTTCAGAGGCGGCTCATCGATGCCAGATCGACAACAGCCGCCCAAAGCGAAATCGTGCTCTATGCGAGGCAAGCACCGCGCTCGCCTCCAAATGCGGGGCCGCACCGTGCAGATGACGGAAGCGGGGCTGCGGCCTTTGCGCAAAAGTGCATATCGAGCTAATCAGGCTGTCCCATACAAATGCCTGCCGTTCCCCGTCATTCCTGAACGGCCTCGATATCCGCGACGGGAACATGATGGCTTGTCCTGAACTGCAATGAATGCAAATGCGCAAACAGTCCGTTGAGCGCAAGCAGTTCCGCATGTGAGCCTTGCTCGACCACGCGGCCGCCTTCGAGCACGAGCACGCGGTCGGCGGCCTTGATGGTGGACAGGCGGTGGGCGATCACGAGGCTGGTGCGGCCTTTCATCAAGGTCTCCAGCGCCTCTTGCACCAGGCGCTCGGATTCGGAATCGAGCGCCGAGGTGGCTTCGTCGAGGATCAGGATCGGCGCGTCTTTGTAGATGGCGCGGGCAATCGCAAGACGCTGGCGCTGACCGCCTGAGAGTTGGTTGCCGTTGTGGCCGATCAGTGTGTCGATGCCTTGCGGCATGCCTTCAACAAACTTCAGCAGGTTTGCGCCGCGCAAGGCTTCTCTCACGCGAGCCGGATCGACGGCGCCAGAGCCGCCCAGGCCCACATTGGCCGCGACTGTGTCATTGAAGAGCACGACATCTTGGCTGACGAGCGCGAATTGGCGGCGCAGCGCGGCCACGTCCCAGCTTTTCAGCGGCTGGCCGTCCAGCAGCACTTCACCGCTGCTGGGCTCCAGAAAGCGGGGCAGCAGGTTGACCAAGGTCGACTTGCCGGCGCCCGAGGGGCCGACCAATGCCACGGTTTCGCCCACCTCGAGTTGCAGCGTCACATCGGCAAGGGCGGGCAACTGATCGTCCCGGTAACGCAGGCTCACCTCGCGCAGTTCCAGCGCACCACGGGCCCGGCCGGGGTCGAAGCTGCCGCCCTTTTCTTGCGGCACATCATTGATCAGCGCAATGCCGCGTTCCAAGGCGGCCAAGCCACGCGAAATGGGGCCGGACACTTCAGACAGATGCTTGATCGGTTGCAGCAGCTGAAGCATGGCCAGCATGAAGCCCATGAAGCCGCCGGCCGAAGTGCCCTGGCTGCCGCTTTGCCACAGCGCGGCCACCACCACGGCCGACAACGCGCAGGCGGAAATGAGCTGCGTCAATGGCGTCATCGTGGCGGCCGCCACGGTGGACTTCAAGGCCAGCCGCCGTAGCGCATTGCTCAGCAATTCGAAGCGCTTGGCTTGATGTTCTTCGGCGCCATGCAAGCGCACGATGCGCCAGGCCAGCACGTTTTCTTCAACGACATAAGCAAGCTGGTCAGTGGCTTTCTGACCTTCGATGGTCAGGCGGTGCAGCCGCTTGCTGAGCGTGCGCATGACGATGGCCACCGCAGGAAACAGCACGCCGACAAACAGGGTCAGCTGCCAGTTCAGATAGATCAGGTAGCCGAGCAGCGCCACCATCGTCAGCGAGTCGCGCACCAGGGTCATCAACGAGCCGACC
>CAHJWV010000053.1 GCA_903643055.1 Burkholderiales bacterium
CCAACATGCGCTCACCCATGCGCTGCAGCCCGTCGGTGTCATAAACGCTGCGCACTTCAATCAATGCGAGGCCCTTGGCAGCCAGTTGTGGATCGACGTTCGTGGGTTCGGTGGAACTCGGCTCCGCACGTGCTTGCAGGGGGATTGGGTCGGTGTACATGAAGCCGACCGGAGGCGCCGCCACGATCAACCAAGTCTGACGGCCCGGGTCGAACATGTAGATCGCATAGGACGCAGGCACGTTGTTTTTGATCGGATCGGCTTGCTCATCGGCAATCAATCGATCGTCGTCGGCAAGCTGCTCTCGTTCGGCCGCAGTCAGCGTCGCACACGCCACCACCACGCCGTTGCGCGTGACTTCACAAGGTCGATAAGCGAGCAACACGCGATTGGTGCCGTCCCACAACGGATAAGGCGTTGTGATGCGGCCGAAGGTAGACAGGCCACCATCCATGTTAATGGCTTGTGCAGTGACTGAGGCCTGTCCGCCGTCAGCAGGTAGCGTGGAGTTCGCAGGGGTGTTTTGCTCAGAGTAATTTGCCGCGTCGATGAACATCAGCGCGCCGCCTTCCTGGGTGCGTGACAGCGGCATCAGCGACGTTGACAAGAATCCCTTGTAAGGACCACTCGGGTCCATGTCGCGTGGATGGAGAAAACTGTTCCCGGGGCTTTGCGCGCCGTACAACACGAACATGTCGGTGCCATCGGGCTTGGTGCGGAAGATGGCGAAGCGGTTGCGGTCAGCCACATGCTCCCAGCGCGAAAACATGATGTCGCCGTTGGGTCGCACAACCGGGTTGCGGTCATGGCTCTGGTTGAAGGTGATCTGCGCGATGGCTTTGCCGGAGGCATCCATCGTGTGCAAATTGAACACACGCTCACGCTCGTATTCATCAAGGGCGTAATAAGTGCGGCCCAGTGCCTGCGCGCTTTTTGACTTGGTCTGACGATTCGATGAGAAAACGAAACCTCGTCCCGCCGGAAGGTAAGCCGGGTCGACATCGTCGTCCGCCGTGGTGCTCGTCAAGCGACGAAAGCTGCCCCCATTGAGGCCGCCCTTCGACATGTCGTATTCCCAGATGTTCCAGTGGCCGGTGCAGGCTGGCTGGTCATCGATGGTCACTGCGTTGGATGCAGGGCAGCGCATCGAAAACACGATTTTCTTGCCGTCGTAGGAAACCTCCGGATCGGAGGCATCACCCTGGCCCATCGTGAAGCGTGAGGTGAGGTTGTATTCAGGCGCACTGGCCGATGATTTTTCCCGCACCATCAAGTCCCCGCCAGGTGAACTGGGCGCGCCGTTGGTCGGATTCATCGACAGGGTGTTGACCCGTTTGACGTAGGCGATCGGAATTTCCCCGGCGACCGTCACGGTCGTGGAATCGCTGCCGGAGCCACTGCCACAGCCGGGCAGGCAGATCATCAAGGCCCATGCTAAGCACGCCAACACTCCCCAGTCCAAAGGTCGTTTCATCGCTGCCTCCTCACTCATGGTTTGAATCGTTTGTTGCTTAAGGGGGTGTCTGCGGGAGGCCGGCGCCCAGGCCGGCCGAGTAGTGCAAGACCCGGTGGGCGTCGACGACCACGGCGTCAACGCCGGGCTGCGACTCGATCAGCCGCATGCCTCTTTCCAAGCCGAGCACGAACATGCTTTTAGAAAGCGCCTCGGTCGTCAGGCCATCGTCGGCAAGGATGGTGACGCTTTGAATGGTGTCGGGGGACTTGCCGGTGCGAGGGTCCAGCACGTGATGGCATCGCACGCCGTCTTTTTCGAAATAACGCTCGTAGTCACCGGAGGTGGACATCGCGACATCCGACAGCGGCAGCATCGCAGCGATCTCACCGGCCTTGCGCGGATCACGGATGCCGATCATCCAGGGCCTGCCTCGCCGGTCTCCAACGATGCGGCTGTCGCCGCCGGCGGTGACGATGCCGTGGCGTATGCCTCGGCTCTTCAGGATCGCCGCGCCGCGGTCGACGGCATGGCCTTTGGCGAAACCGCCCAGATCAATGCGGGCGCCTTCACATGCAAAACGCAGCGTTCGGGCCTGGGTATCCAGCATCAAGTGTTGATGGCCGACGAAAGCGCAGGCGCGCGTCAGTTCTTCATCGCTTGGGCGAATGCCTTGGCGATAGTCATAAAGCTGACCGACGCTGGCGTAAGTGATGTCGAATGCGCCGTCAGATAGCTTTGAGAACTCGATCGCACGGGCAATCAACTGGAACATTTCTTCGCTCAGGACGACAGGCTTCGCGAAGGCGTTGCGATTGATTTGAGACAACTCCGAGGCCGCTTTGTGAGGGCTCATCGCATGGTCGATGCGATGCATCTCGTCCATCACCGCATCAATGGTTTGATCGCCAGTGATCCGGTTGTCACACCACAGCTCGACCCGAACCGAGGTGCCCATGATGGCTTCCTCGCGGCTGCGCCAGCCGCCCTGTGCGTTGACGTCGTTGCGGCTTCGGGAGGCGGGCCGCCCCGTATTAGCGATTGAATGGCTGAGCATCGTGGCTCCTGCAAGTCGAAGCTGACTCCAACATCTCCGTCAGTGATTCCACATCGACCTCCTGGTTGTTGGCATACCGGCTTATTGCAGGCTCGGCCTGTGACGCTCCCACAGGAGCTCAACTTCGTGCATCTTCATGCAAGCCTGCAGCTGCAAAGCGGAACTAGTTTGCAATCCGAATTGGCATTTCATGCCGTTACCGATGAAACAGGGGGAGGTTCCGACCTGCGAACACAGAGGATCCAGACAAGGGCAATTGCCATTGACAACAGGGCCCGGACGTCGCGCTTTTAGCACTTGGAAATTGGTGACAGTTCCAAGGGCCTCATCGGGCTGAATGTCTCGGCGTTGACTCTATACTCGTTTGAAGTCCAGTTTCTGCGCTGAGGTGGTGCGGCGACGTTCCCCAGCGAGCTTCCTTTGCATAGAAGCCGCACATCACGGGTGAGACGGACCTCGATGCCTGACGCAACCGTCAGCCGATTTGAGCTTCCATGTGACCGTGCCGTCTTCCCACTCCATCCCTGTTGATCCCGAGATGCATCGCCTGTCGGCCCGGCAACTCGCCTGCCGTCGCGGCAGTCGCTTGCTCTTCAAGGGGCTGGATCTGACGGTGGGCGCGGGCGAGATCGTCTGGGTGCGAGGGCGCAATGGCCGTGGCAAAACGAGCCTGCTTCGCCTGGCTGCTGGGTTGTCGACACCTGATCAGGGGCAGATGCAGTGGGGCGACATGCCGGTGCGACGCTCAGATTCGTTCTGCCGCCAATTGGTCTATATCGGTCATGCGAACGCGTTGAAAGATGACCTCACCGTCACCGAAACGTTGGCACTGCTGCTTCGGCTTCATGGCCGCGCCAGCGATCTCGACTCGGTGCACACGGCGCTTGAGCGCATCGGCATGCATAACCGCCGTGACGCCAGGGTGATGACCCTGTCACAAGGCCAACGGCGGCGCGTGGCGCTGGCCCGGTTGGCGGCCGAGCAATTGCCATCGCTTTGGGTGCTCGACGAGCCTTTCGATGCCCTGGATGTCGACGGCATCCATCGGCTCAATGGCTTGCTCGCGGCGCACCGTGAACGTGGCGGCAGTGTTTTGCTGACCAGCCATCAGGCGCTGGATGCGGCCTTGCTGCCGCGCGAAGTCGATCTGGACACCTACGCCTGACATGCGCTCCGTTTTTCTCGCCCTGTTTCTGCGTGACCTTCGGCTCGCCTGGCGCCGCCGTGTCGAGGCACTGCTGCCTGTCGTGTTTTTCGTCGTGGCGGTGAGCCTGTTTCCGCTGGGCGTTGGCCCCGAGCCGCAGACTTTGCGCCAGATCGCCCCCGGCATCGTCTGGGCCTGTGCGCTGCTGGCATCGATGATGTCGATGGCCAGTCTTTATGCGGGTGACCACGCCGACGGCTCTCTAGAGCAAATGATGCTGACCGGCCAGAGCGGCATCGTCGTTGCCGTGGCCAAGGCGGCGGCGCATTGGGCGATGACGGGATTGCCGCTGGTGATTTCGGCGCCATTGCTGGGCCTGTTGCTCGGCATGGATGGCCGTTCTTTGGGCGTGCTTAGCTTGTCGCTGTTGATGGGCACACCTTCGTTGAGCCTGCTCGGTTCGGTCGGCGCTGCGCTGACGCTGGGCCTGCGCAGCGCGGGCGCGTTGATCACCTTGCTCGTCTTGCCTTTGACCATCCCGACGCTGATCTTCGGCACCGGTGCTGTCGCAGCGCTCGAAGGCGGGCAATCCCCGGCGGCGCATTACTCCATACTCGGCGCTCTGCTGATCTTCACCCTGCTTACAGCGCCGCCAGCGATTGCTGCCGCGCTGCGCATTTCATTGGAGTAATGGCATGGCCGGCACTCGCATTCGACTGTTCACCTTTGCTGCCCCTTCACGCTTTTATGGCTTGTCGGGTCGCTTGATTCCGTGGCTCTGGGCTCTGGCTGGCTTGCTGGCGGCGGCTGGGCTCTATACCGGCTTTTTCATCGCACCCACCGATGCCACTCAGGGCGAGGCTTACCGCATCATCTTCCTGCACGTTCCGGCGGCCTGGATGTCGATGGTGATCTATCTCGCGATGGCTGGCTGGGCCGCGGTCGGCTGGGCGTTCAATGCCCGAATGGCATCGATGCTGGCGCGCGCATTGGCACCCACCGGCGCGGTGTTCACCTTCATTGCGCTCTGGACTGGCTCTCTGTGGGGCAAACCGGCCTGGGGCACCTGGTGGGTCTGGGACGCGCGGCTGACTTCCGAGCTGATTCTGCTGTTCCTCTACCTCGGCTACATCGCGCTGACCGAAGCCATCGATGACGTGCGCC
Source organism: Burkholderiales bacterium (assembly GCA_903643055.1). The sequence continues at coordinate 4,819 of CAHJWV010000053.1, forward strand.
GTGCCGACAACGCAGGGGCGCTGCTGGCGATCGTCGGCGCGGTCAACGTGCCGATCATCTATTTCTCGGTCAAGTGGTGGAACACCTTGCACCAAGGCGCGACCGTGAGCATGTCGGCCGCGCCGAAGATGGCCAGCACGATGCTGACTGCCATGTTGCTGATGACGCTCGCCTGCTGGGCCTACGCATTTGCAGTGGTTTTCATGCGCGCCCGGGCGATCGTGCTGGAGCGTGAATCGCAGGCCGATTGGGTTCGACAACTTTCCTTATCGACGCAGGAGCGCCCATGAACTGGAACAGCGCTGCAGAGTTTTTCAACATGGGCGGCTACGGCCTGTATGTGTGGGGCGCGTACGGCGTCTCCGCGCTGATCATGGCCATCGAGCCCTGGCTGGCCGCGCGCCGCCGGGCCCGCGCCCAACTTCTTTCCTTGCAATCGGAGTCGGAGTCATGAAGCCACGACATAAACGGTTGGTCATCATCGGCGGTGTGGTCGCGGCGGTTGGCGTGGCCACCGGCCTGGTGCTCAACGCCTTCCAGAGCAACCTGGTGTTCTTCTATTCGCCATCGCAAGTCGCGGCCAAAGAAGCCCCGACCGGTCGCACCTTCCGCCTCGGCGGCTTGGTAAAAAGCGGCAGCGTGCTACGCGATGGCGTGCAGGTGAATTTCCAAGTGACCGATACCGCGCAGACGATTCCGGTTCGCTACCAAGGCATCCTTCCTGACCTTTTCAAGGAAGGCAAAGGGGTTGTCGCGCAAGGCCAGATCGGCCTGGACGGCGTATTCGTAGCCCGCGAGGTGCTTGCCAAGCACGACGAGAACTACATGCCACCCGAGGCCGCTGAAGCGCTGAAACATGCCGCTCAGGCGAACGAAAAGATGTCCAGCACGGTGGTCACAGGAGGTTCGAAATGATCCCCGAGCTCGGGCAGATTGCGCTGCTGCTTGCGCTGGCGGTGGCGATCATTCAAGGCACCTTGCCGCTGATTGGCGCGGCCCGCGGGCGTGCCGACTGGATGTCGCTGGCCAGGCCGGCGGCTCAAACCCATTTCCTGCTGATTGGCACCGCGTTCTTGTGCCTGACCGCCTCATTCGTGCGCAACGATTTCTCGGTGCAGTACGTCGCGACCAATTCCAATTCCGCCTTGCCGCTGCCCTATCGCATTGCCGGCGTATGGGGCGGCCATGAAGGCTCGCTGCTGCTGTGGGTGATGATGCTGAGCGTGTGGATGCTCGCCGTCGCTCAGCTAAGCAAGCATCTGCCGCGGCCGGTGGTGGCGCGCATTTTGTCGGTGATGGGGCTGATCAGCGTGGGCTTCCTGCTGTTCATGCTGTTCACCTCCAATCCCTTTGATCGGCTCGACCCGGTGCCGATCGATGGCAACGACCTGAACCCGCTGCTGCAAGACCCCGGCATGGTGTTTCACCCGCCGATGCTCTACATGGGCTACGTTGGCTTTTCGGTGGCCTTTGCGTTCGCGATCGCGGCGTTGCTTGGCGGCAATCTCGACGCCACTTGGGCCCGCTGGACGCGCCCTTGGACCACGGCGGCTTGGTCCTTCCTGACCATCGGCATCATGCTGGGCAGCATGTGGGCGTACTACGTGCTCGGCTGGGGCGGATGGTGGTTCTGGGACCCGGTCGAGAACGCTTCGTTCATGCCCTGGCTGGCCGGCACGGCATTGATCCATTCGCTGGCGGTTACCGAGAAGCGCGGCGCGTTCAAATCGTGGACGGTGTTGCTCGCCATCCTCGCGTTCTCGCTGTCGCTGCTCGGCACCTTCCTCGTTCGTTCGGGCGTGCTGTCGTCGGTGCATGCCTTCGCCACCGATCCGCGGCGCGGCATCTTCATCCTCGCCTTCCTGATCATCGTGATCGGCAGCTCGTTGCTGCTCTATGCCTGGCGTGCGCCGAAGGTGGGGCTCGGTGCGCGGTTCGGTGTGGTGTCGCGGGAGTCGATGCTGCTGGGCAACAACGTGATGTTCGTCGTGGCGACCTTGTCGGTGCTGTTGGGCACGCTGTACCCGTTGCTGCTGGATGCGCTGGGCGCCGGCAAGATCTCCGTCGGCCCGCCTTATTTCGATACTGTGTTCGTGCCCTTGATGGTGCCGGTCGTTTTCTTGATGGGCGTGGGCCCGCTGGCGCGCTGGAAGAACGCGGAACTACCCGACCTGGCGAAGCGTCTCGTCTGGGCCGCTGCCGCATCGGTGATTGCGGCGCTTGCGACCGGTTGGCTCGCCGGGCGCATTTCGCTGCCGGCGACGCTCGGCCTGGTGATGGCTTACTGGATCGTTGCCTCGATCGCAACCGACCTCTGGGAGCGCAGCCGCCCGATCGGCGGCCTGCGCTCAAGCCCGTGGGCGCGGCTGCGGCTGTTACCGCGTTCGGTCGTCGGCATGATGGTGTCGCATCTGGGCATCGCAGCGTTTGCGTTTGGCGTCAGCATGGTCAACACCTACCAGGTCGAACGTGACGTCAAGATGAACGTGGGTGAAACCACCGAAGTGTCAGGTTATGTTTTTACCTTCAAGGGCGTGCAAGCCGTTCAGGGGCCGAACTATGAAGCGCAGCAGGGCCTCGTGGAAGTCACGCGCGGCGACAAGCCCGAAGTCACGCTGCGGCCCGAGAAGCGCATCTATCGCATACAGACCAATCCGATGACCGAAGCGGCGATCGACCCCGGCCCGACGCGAGACCTGTATGTGTCGCTCGGCGAGCAGGTCGAAGGGGGCGCGTGGATCGTGCGCGTCTATGTCAAGCCATTCATTGACTGGATCTGGGGAGGCTGCCTGTTGATGGCCTTCGGCGGTGTGATCGCGTTGTCAGACCGTCGTTACCGTGTCAAACAGTCTCAAGCGCAAGTGCGGGACGCTGCAGTTGGAGCGGCCGCATGAAGGGTTTGCGATTCATTCTGCCGCTCGCCATCTTCGGCGTTCTCGTGTTTGTGTTGTGGCGCGGCTTGAGCCTCAACCCGAGCGAAGTGCCGTCGCCGTTGATCAACAAGGCGGCACCGAGCTTCTCACTGTCGCGCCTGGAAAATGTCGACCAGACGATCTCGCGCGACGACATGCTGGGTCGCGTCTGGATGTTGAATGTCTGGGCGTCATGGTGCGTGGCGTGCCGGGAAGAGCATCCGCTGCTGGTCGAGTTTTCGCGCAGCAAGTCGGTGCCGATCATCGGCCTGAACTACAAAGACAAGCGCCCTGCCGGCATGGCCTGGCTCGCGCGCCTTGGCAATCCGTATGACATTTCGGCCTTCGATGACGAAGGCAAGGTCGGCATCGATTTCGGTGTCTATGGCGTGCCCGAGACCTTCGTCATCGACAAGCGAGGCATCGTGCGCTTCAAGCACATCGGAGCGTTGACCCCCGACGTCATTCGCACGCGTTTACAGCCGCTGTTGAAAGAACTCAATGCGTAAGCTGTTGCTTGGTTTGCTTTGGTGTTTGCTGGCCTCGGGTGCAATCGCGAAAGAGGCGGAATCGGCGGTGCCCGATCCTGCGCTTGAAGCCCGGGTGCAAGACATCACCAAAGAGTTGCGTTGCCTGGTTTGCCAGAACCAGACGATCGCCGATTCGCATGCCGATCTGGCGGTCGACCTGCGCCAGCAAGTGCGAACGATGCTGCGCCGTGGTGACAGCGAACAGAAGATCTATGACTACATGACCGATCGCTACGGCGATTTCGTTCTCTACCGGCCGCCCGTCAGAGGAGCGACCTGGTTGCTGTGGTTTGGCCCGGCGGTGTTGCTGCTGGGCGGCTTGGCGGTGTTGGTCGGGGTGCTGCGCCGCCGCGCCCGCTTGAGCGACGATCAGTTCGAGCCCGATCTCGATCTGCATGGTGATTCCGATGAAGGTGTGCGTACATGACCCTGTTCTTGCTAACAGCCGCAGGCCTGTGCCTGTTCACGGCACTTTGGCTGACAGGTGCGGCGTGGTGGCCGCGCCGCGCCGCGGCCAACGGCACTGAAGCCACCACGGCCGATGCGGCCTTGGTGGTGGCGCCGTCCCGTTCGCTGGCGGTCGTGCTCGCGATGTTCCTGTTCGTGATTGCAGGCATCGGTTACGCCCGGCTCGGCGCACCGCAAAAGCTGGCGCTCGGCCCTGAATCTTCCGCAGCAGCGGCCTCAGCGGCGGCGGCGGCCGCCGCAGCGGAACAACCGAAAGTGACCGCGGAGCAGGTCAACGAGATGGTCGGCCGCCTGGCCGAGCATCTGAAAGAAAAGCCCGATGACCTGGAGGGCTGGACCATGCTGGGCCGATCGTACGTGGCGCTGGGTCGTTATGCCGAAGGGGCGGATGCCTATCGCAACGTGGCGAAACAACGCACGGGAGATGTCAACGCGTTGCTCGAACTGGCCAATGCGGTGGCGATGGCCAATGACCGCAGCCTGGACGGCGAGCCCATGAAGCTGATCAACCAGGCGCTGAAGATCGATCCCGAGAATCCGAAGGCGCTGACGCTGGCCGGCACTGCGGCCTACATCCAGAAAGACTACAAAACGGCGGTGGCGCATTGGGAGCGTCTGCTGAAGTCGGAGGCGGCCGACAGTGAACTCGCGCAACGCGTTCAGGCGACCGTCACGAAGGCACGCCAGCTGGGCGGCATGTCGCCTGTCACCCTGGCGGCTGGCAGTGCGCCATCGCAAGCCCGTGCCTCAGCCCCGGCTGCTGCAGCGGCTCGTGTCAGCGGCACCGTCACGCTCGCCGCGGCGCTCAAGGGCAAGGCCTCGCCGGACGACACCGTGTTCATCTTCGCGCGGCCCAGTGAAGGCGCGCGCATGCCGCTTGCGATCTTGCGCAAGCAGGTGAAGGACCTTCCGGTCCAGTTCATGCTCGACGACAGCATGGCGATGTCGCCGGCAGCCAAGCTGTCGGATCACAAGAAGGTGTCGGTCGGCGCGCGCGTTTCGAAGAGCGGCAATGCGATGCCGCAGTCCGGTGACCTGCAAGGCATGACCACAGTGGCGGTGGGTGCCGACGGGGTGCAGATCGACATCAGCGAGGTGCTTGCTCGATAGCGGTTCGAAGGCCGGCCCGGCGTTCACAGCGATCGCCGGGACTCGCGTCTTTCGCGTTTGACTGAATCCGAGTCTTTAGCCCAAGTCTTCAGCCCGAGTCGGCCGCCCATTCGCTGCAACGGAGGGGTCAACCCACGGCGGCCTCGCTTTGAAGTTCTTCGCGGCCAAGCCGCCATGCGCCATAAAGGCTGGCGGTGGCGGTCAGCACGTTGCCCGCCATCTGTTCCCATGAATCGTGAGTCCAGGCGTTGTACATCCACAGCGCGGAAATCACGATCATCGACAAGCGCAGTCGGCGGCCGTGCAGGTAGAACATCGCATAGGTCGACCCGGTGGATGCGCCGGTCATTACCAGCGTGGGCCAGCCTTGCCAGGTGAAGGCTCCGGCGGCCACCGTGACCATCACGAAGGCCAGGAAAGCGATGCGCCGGATGCGGTCGGTCTGGCGTTGGGTCAGCACCGAAGTGGCTTGCCGGCCCACCGAGACCAGGCTCAACATCGCTGCGGTCTCGGCACCGATCAGCATGTTGTTCAACGCCCAGAGCATGGCGGCAAAGCCGGATTTGGCGCGCAGCGCGGTATCGCAGGTGCGCAGCATGCCGCTGATCGTGAGTGCCAATGCGGCGAGCCCGGTGGCATGAATGAGGTAGGCCGTGGTCATGAGATAAGCGTTCAGCTGATCCAGTCGATGGAATGAAAACAGGGCGCGAAGCACGGGTACCCGCTGCGATGGAAGCAGTATCGGCAGGCTGCTTCTGTGTCATTCAACCGATAAGCGACTGAAAGCGCGCGCTTTCAAAGCAGGTGAGAGAAGTGTTGAACGGCATCGGCGCACGGCTTCGATGGCGCGGCTTCATCACTCGTGCCTCAGCCGCTTCTGTCTGGTTTCCCTTCAACGCATGAGGGCGCAAGCCGTTGGCACAATCACGCTCATGTGGATTCAATGCCTTGCCCTTTTTCTTGCCGCCGCCTTCGCGCTCTCCGCGCAGGCGGTCGAGCCGCTCAAACGACTCAGCGTGGTGCTCTTGCAGCCCGGTGAAGTAATGGAAGCCCGTGGCGCTGACAGCGACGCGCTGGCCACCTATATGAAAGCCTTGGAGTCGGCCGCCTTCGACGCCGTCAAGGCGCAGCCGGATCAGGTGCCAATCGGTGGCTTTCTCGTCGTCGCGCTCAAGCCCGGTGAACGCTCGAACACCTGGCTCGACTTTCGGCCTGAGATCAAGCCCGCGCTGGCAACCCGCCTGGTGGATTCATTGAAGGCGGTGCACCCCTTGCCGGTGAAAGGGGTGGTGGTGTTCTCGATCAAGGTCAGCCTGTGGGGCGGGCGTGAGCCAGCCGCGATGGCGCCTGCGCCGCTGGAATGGCGTGAAGGCGCCAAGCGGCTGGGCGAGCGGCCCGAGGTGAGCGTGCTTGTGGAAAAACTCTGGCCCGACTGAAGCGACCCCCACCAAGCCACCCGCAAGCGTTTGACATGCCATGCTCCGGCTCGCCCCGAACGCGACCGGACACGCTGTTTCATGGCGATCTCCAGGAACTGGCAGGATGCGCCCTTCGTACTGACCCCGACACGAGCTTCGAACCACCATGCTGAGCTGGATATTCAAGAGAAAAGCGGCCACGCCCGCCGCTGTGCCTGCCCCCCGCGAGAAGACGACGGTGAGCGCGGCCCAGCCTGCTGCCGCACCCAAGCCGCCTGCACCGCCCAAGCCCGACCCTGCTGTCTGGGACGCGCGCCTGAAGGCCGCTTTGGGCAACGATGAGGCCTTGCTGAGCTTGGCCCGTGAGGCGCCGATCGTCGAGACCAAATTGGCCGCGGTGTTGGCGCTCGCGGGCGAAGACGCCTTGAAGGCGGCGGAGCGCGAGTTCCGTACCCACGATCGCCGCGTGCACCGCGCCACAAAGCAGCGGCTGGCCGCCGCAGTGGCCCAGCGCGAAGCCCGTGAACGCGCTTCGGTATTAATCGCCAGCGCCGAAGCCCTTCTCACTCAGACGGTGATTCCCGCCAACCGGTTGGTGGGCCTGGACCGTGACTGGCAGCTGCTCGAGCTGGCGCTGATCGATGACGAGCGCCGCTCGGCGTTCACGAAGGTGTCTGACCAGCTGACAGCACTGACGCGCCAGCGTGGCGAGCATGAAGCCGCGCTGCTGCGCTGGTCGGCTGATTCCGCGCCGGTGCTGGCGCGTGTCAGTGAACTCACTCTGGCTGTGGCTGAAGGCACGGCCGAGCGCAGCGCGCTGGCCGAGGCGGTGGCCGCGGCGCAAGCGACGCATGATGCGGCGCCGGTCGATGAGCGCCTGGCCGAGCGCGTTGCAGCATTCATGGCTGCGCTGCAATTGGTTGCGTCGGTGGACGAGCGACTGCTGTGGTTGGCTGAAGCCGAACTGGCGCAAAAGGCCGCTCGTGCGCGGCCGAAGGTGTCGGCCACGCCGATCACTTCTGATGTGCAGGCACCGGCACTTGAAGGCAGCCCACTGCATGACGGTGTGACGGCAGACACTGCGGCCGAGGTGGTGGCCGAGGTCGTCGAAGGGGGTCCCGTTGACGCATCGGTTCCTGCGCCCGCATTGGAAGCAGCGCCTTTGGTGCAAGAGACGGCTGCGTTGTCGCCGCCCTTGGAGGCTGCGCCGTTGCAGGCCGATGATTTGCCGCCTGGAGTGAAAGAGGCTTCACCGCAGCTTGACCCGGCTGTGCAGCCAGCGGCGGGCCCGGCTGACAGCGCCCCGGAGGAACTGGCGCCGGCCGTGCCCTGGGCTGCGTTGCCGCCTGTTGGCGACGCGCGCGTTGCCGCGGCCTTGAATGCCCGGTTCGAGCAATTCAAACGGGCGGAGCAAGCGGCGCGCGCGCCGCGCAAGGCCGATAAAACTGCCAGCGACAAGGCCGCGCAAGACAAGCGCGAGCGGCGTGAGCAGCAACAGGCGATAGCGATTCGCCAAAACGCCGAAGCGCTCGAACCCTTGTTGCAGCAAGCCGAAGCGGCATTGGCCGAGGGCCATCTCGCCGAGACGCAAAAGCAGCTGACAGCGATCGACCATCTCGGTGGTGCCGAAGCGGCGCCGCCTGTGCTGCGCGGTCGCATCTACGCGTTGCAGGCCGAATTCTCGCGGCTAAAAGGCTGGCAGCAATGGGGCGGTGGCCGGGTGCGCGATGACCTTGTGCAGGAAGCCGAAGCCTTGGCCGCGTTGATTCCGCCATCGGTTGAAGGCGAAGGTCCGCCTGCCGCGCCCTTGAAGCTGGCGATCAAACCGCATGCCGATGCCATTGACGATCTGCGCAAGCGCTGGAAGGAGCTGGACCGTTTGGGTGGCGCCAGCAATCAGGGCCTGTGGCAGCGCTTCGATGCGGCGCTGAAGCTGGCCTATCAGCCCGTGGCAGCGCATCTGGCTCAGCTTGAAGCTTCACGCCAGGCCAATCTGCAAGCACGCGAAGCACTGATCGGCGTGCTGGATGCGGTGGCCTTGCCAAGCGCCGAGTCGAACGAAGCCGCAGCGACCGGCTGGAAGGAATTGGCGCGGGCGCTGGACGCCTTCCAGACCGAATGGCGCAAGCTGGGCCCGGTGGAGCACACCGTGCCGCGCAAGGCGCGTGACCGGCTGCTTGAGCGCATGCGCTCAAGCGTGGGCCGTGTTGAGCAGCCATTGCATGAAGCCCGGCGCGGTGCACAGCGGTCGCGCGAGCAATTGGTGGCGCGTGCCAAAGCGCTGGGTTCTGAAGCCGAGACCGCGGCAGGCCGCGACACCGTCTCGAAGGTCCGCGAGTTGCAGGCCGAATGGCAACAGCAGGCCCGCGCTTTGCCGTTGGCTCGCGGCGCCGAGAACGCGCTGTGGGCCGAATTCAAGGCCGCGACCGATGCCGTGTTCACTCAGCGCGAAGCCGTGTTCAATGCACGCGACGCGGTGCTGAAGGCCAATCAGGCGACCTGCGAGGCCTTGATCGGCCAGTTGGAAGCGCTGCATGCCGATTCGCCGGCCAGCGAGATCAAACGGGTACTGGGTGACGTAGATGCGCAATGGCGCCATGCCGGCGAGGTGCCACGCAGTGAAGTAGCCGCCCTCGAAACGCATTTCCGCAATGCCCGCGACGCCGCTGCCCGGCACTTGGCCGACAGCGCACAGCGAAAATGGCATGTGGCTTGTGATGCGCTGACCGCCAAACTGACCTTGTGCGAAAGCGTGGAGCGCGATGGTGTCCCTGCGGATGCTGCCGAGCTGGATGCCCGCTGGGCCGCCGAACCGGCCTTGCTGCCCGCCTGGGAGCGGGCGCTCGGCCAGCGTTGGCAACAGGCCCGGCAGGCTGCGCCGCAGAGTGGCCGCAGCGATGCTTTGAATGGCTTGCTGTTGCAACTGGAGATGGCCCTGGACGTGGCCTCGCCGGCTGAATTCCAGCCATCGCGCCGGGATCTGAAGCTGCAGGCTATGAAGGCTGCGCTGGAAGGTCGTTCGTCAAATGCCTTGGCGGATCAGGATGCCGAATCGCTGCTGGCGCTGACGCTGAGCCACGCGCGGCCTGACGACGGCCAGCGTGCCCGCCTCCATGCACTGCTGAACGCGCTGCGCGCCGGCCGGCCGCTCACCCGGCGCTGAGCCGATGCCGTGGCCAAGCGCATGGCACATTCCTCGTCTGAAACCGAAGCGCAGGCCATTGCCCATGACGGGTGATGGCCTTTTTTACGACGCTCCATCAGGTAGTTAGCTTCGGCGAGGGGCAGTATTGCGCGTGAAGTGTCGACCACCGATTCAGCCAATCGATCACTCAAAAGAAAAGCGGTCAGTGCCGTAAGGCACTGCCGCTGAAGTGACTGCAGCTGGGTTGGGAGGGAGGAGGTTTGCTGCAGCCCAGAGGCATGGTAGAAAAGCCATGCATCAGAGTCTGTAGGACAAAGCCTCGACGTTGAGACAGTGCATTACCTCTGGCGATGAGAGGGGCGCAATCGCCTCAGGCCATCAGGAATTCGAATGCGGCTCTTGAGCGTTTGCTGAGCACCTGGGTCAAGGAATCGTTCACCAATGAGGGCGTTGCAATGCTGGCACCAATGACGCGCCTAGCGACACCATGCCGGGCCAAGCAATAGCTGATGCGCTCAGCCGGTGTGGCCGGATTGGTCGGAGACGAGGGTCGACGTGGCGGTGATGACCTGTTGCCGCAATGCCTGCAACGAGGACGGTGCGCCGTAGTCGCTGGGCGGCAGGTCATTGGGAAAGCTGGAGGAAGGGAAGGTAGACGGCAGCGGCTCACTGCTTTCAGCGGAGATCTCATCCAACTCATCGGCACGAATGCCCACGATGCGCCGCCCGATGGCGATCAGCAGCCACGCCGCCGCAACGAAGAGGCCAACCCCACCGACGGTAAACACCGCCAGCAGCACGCCCGGAATCCAGTCGGCGCTGAAAGCGGCAAAGGCGCCCGCCGAGGCGATGGCCGTGCCACCAGCGCGCGCCGAGCCGATCGGTCCCAGCATTCCACCGACCGCCAACGCATAGCTAGCGACGAAGATGAGCGCAAGCACCATCTGCGGAAAATCCATGCCCTTGAGCGTGGTTTGAATGCCGTCCATGAACACCAGCGTATACAAAAAGTTGCAAGTCGTGTGTAGGAAAGAACCTTGTTCCATGGCGTCAGATCGGCCTTTGCAACAGTGCGTGCGCAACCACACAAGTCGCGCTACAAAGCTGTAGCAAAAACGAGAAAGCGAATGACAAAAGCTTCGTACGTTCTTCGCAGCCCTGCTCTTACGCTGCGCAGCCTTTTGCCCCGGTAAACCCGGCGTGAAAGCCCCTGCGTCTCGCGCCAACACCCCGGCGCGAGGCGCTTTACCTTGCGGCGGC
>CAHJWV010000054.1 GCA_903643055.1 Burkholderiales bacterium
CTCGTCAAGCGGCTCGAAGGCAGCGCCCATTTCGATGATCTGGCGCACATCCTCTTCGACCAGGCCTTGTTGGCAGAAGGTGGACACCTGGAAGACCCTGCGGCTTATGTGCGCCGCGTCAATGCCTTGCTGACGGCCTAACTGAAGGTTAGAGCGGCATCCCGCCGAGTGCGGGTTGCCGCATCGCTTCGACCTGTTCATGCAATCGCGTCGCTTGCTCATTCCAGTAGGCGCGGTCACCGAACCAGGGGAAGGCGACAGGGAATGCCGGGTCGGCCCAGCGGCGTGCGAGCCATGCGCTGTAGTGAATCATCCGCAAGGTTCGCAATGCTTCGATCAGGCGCAGTTGGCGCCAATCGAATTCCATGAAGTCTTCATAACCTGACAGCAGCGCATACAGCTGTTGTTGCATCGAGCTGCGGTCACCGGACAGCAGCATCCACAGGTCCTGGATGGGCGGGCCCATCAATGCGTCGTCGAGATCGACAAAATGGGGGCCGGCGTCGGTCCATAGCACGTTGCCGGCGTGACAGTCACCATGCAGTCGAATGACAGGGCAGGTGCCGACCTCTTCAAAGCATTGGCGGATGCCCTCCAATGCCAGGTCCACGGCTTGTTGCCAGCTGGCTTGCGCATCCAAAGGCAGCGTGTTCGATTCAATGAGCCAGTTCCGTGGCCCGTGGCCGTAGCTGTCGATGTTCAGATGCAGGCGATGGCTGAATTGGCTTTGTGCGCCGACCGCATGCATGCGGCCAATGAACCGGCCGATCCATTCAAGGGTCTGCACATCTTCCAGTTCGGGCGCGCGCCCTGAGCGGCGTTCCGTTACCGAAAACCGATAGGGCCTGCCGTCGATTGCGAATTCAGGAAGCGTGCTTGTCTGTGCGGGGTCGGCTGCATTTGGCAAAGCCCAGGGCGCGACCACGGGCAGTTCGGCGGCATGAAGTTCGCTCGCGAAAACATGCTCTTCCTGGATTTGCGCTGTGGTCCAGCGGCCCGGTCGGTAGAACTTGGAGACGACCACCCGGCCGTCTTCGAGAAACACCTGAAAAACGCGGTTCTCGTAGGAGTTCAGTTGAATCAGCCGGCCATCGCCGCGCAGGCCAACGGAATCCAGTGCATCCAGAACGGCCTCGGGTGTCAGGCCGGCATAAGGGGTGTCAATGAGGGGACGAGAGGAAGAGGCCATGCCACGCATCGTACGCGCGGCGCTCTTCTCTCAGCGCCGAGTGGCCGTGCCGGGCTCTGGGGTGTCGACCACCACACCAGCGATGTCGTTGGCTGCGCCGGTGTTGGGTGGCATCACGCTGTCGCGATCCAAGGCATCACCGATGAAAGGCGAGGCACGCTCGGTCAGCGTCGCAAAGTCACTGCCCATGAAAGCGTCCAGGCGGCTGTCAGGTGCAAAGAACGAGTCTTGGAATTGCGTCGAGTCTTGCCAGGCCGGTGTAGTGCGCTGCGCGCGGCGGTTGGCGACGGTGTTTGCCAATGTGTCCCGCGCTTTGTTCATTGTTTGTGGAGGTTGCGCCGTGGGCGGAGTTGCACGTGATGTGGTTGCAGCGCCGCTGTGAGGGACCAGCATTTGAAGCTCGGCTACCGATGGCAGATGATCGGCCGGGCAGCGCAGATAACGAACTCGGCAAGCGGACAGTACCGACTGCTTGATCTGCAGAACTCGACGCGAATTGCCATGGTCGGCGTCCAGGTCAATCGCAGCCAGCACACGACCGTTCGCACTGCAGACAGCGAAGGTCACGTGATTGGCGCCGAGGAGTTCATACCAGTACCTCACGTCAGCTGGATTGTTAGGTTGGCAAAATCGTACCAATGGCAGCTTTGACAGAATCACGTGATGCGGTAAGGCTTCGCGCAGCGAGCGATAGATGCGTCGCTCATCGGAGCTGAAAACTGGGCGGCCGCTGAGGGCCCAATCGTTGGGCAAAGCCTTTGGCATTGATGGTTTGCGGCCGCGCAGAACAAGAAGGGTGACGACGGGTGCTAACAACAGCGCGGCTGCTAAAGCGATCATCCAGGGAAGATTGGGTATGTTCACAGTACAAACTCGGTTGCGTTTCAACGGCGCGCCCAGACGCCCGAAACAGGGGTTGAGAGGATGCTACATGTGGGAAAACGACAACCCCACCCCTCACTTCGATGCTGAATGGCGGGTGTGAGCGCTGGTTTCTGACATGTGGTGGCGCCCACGCTGTGCCAGCCGAGATGCGCCTGCCGTCGATATGGCCGGGCTGTTTGTGAGGGCTGGAAGAGGAGTTCGGTTATAATCAAAGGCTTTCCCTATTGGCTCAGGGGGAAGTGCGGAAAGGGTGGTTACCCAATTCGTTTCTGGTTGACATGATTGTTCGAGAGGTTGCCCTTTACAAGCAGCACCGAGCGCAATCGAGGTTGGCCAGCGGAGCTCCATCAGCCGATTCATTGAATCGGTTTCTAGAAAGATCCTCATGAAGACCTTCAGCGCCAAGCCGGCCGAAGTGACGCACGAGTGGTTTGTGATTGACGCCACCGATAAGGTGCTCGGACGTGTTGCCAGCGAAGTGGCACTCCGTTTGCGCGGCAAACACAAGGCCATCTACACGCCTCACGTCGATACGGGCGATTTCATCGTCGTCGTCAATGCAGAAAAACTGCGTGTGACCGGTAATAAAGCTAACGACAAGGTGTATTACCGTCACTCGGGTTTCCCGGGCGGTATCTACGGCACCAAGTTCAAAGACATGCAAGCCAAGCATCCAGGCCGTGCGCTGGAGAAGGCTGTCAAGGGCATGCTGCCGAAGGGGCCGTTGGGCTTCGCGATGGTGAAAAAGCTGAAGGTGTATGCCGGTGCTACCCACCCGCACACCGCCCAGCAGCCTAAAGCGCTGGAAATCTAAGGAGCGGTGATGATCGGAAATTGGAACTATGGAACCGGCCGCCGCAAATCTTCGGTGGCACGTGTCTTCATCAAAAAGGGCACTGGCCTGATCCTCGTCAACGGCAAGCCTGTTGACCAGTATTTTGGTCGCCAAACGTCCATCATGGTGGTTCGTCAGCCATTGGTGCTGACGGCCAATGATTCGGCGTTTGACGTGAAGGTCAATGTCCACGGTGGTGGTGAGTCGGGTCAAGCAGGCGCTGTCCGCCACGGCATCACTCGCGCGCTGATCGACTATGACGCAGCGTTGAAGCCTGAACTTAGCCGCGCAGGCTTTGTGACACGTGATGCACGTGAAGTCGAACGTAAGAAGGTGGGTTTGCACGGTGCTCGTCGCCGTAAACAGTTCAGCAAGCGCTGATCTTCAGACTGTCCATGCGATTGCAAAAAGGGCCGCTCTCCGCGGTCCTTTTTCTTTGACGACCTGATTCACCTTACAAAACGACAAAGTTTGGACACAGGCGATCGGAAAGCACGATCCTACAATCGCTCCTCGCTCCGCTTTGGATTCCTTGGAAGTTATCGCCGGTATGCGCTGGAAGTTACTCCGCCGAAGGATGTCCATCAGCGCTCCGCGCATGATTGTTCGCAGTCATTTGCCGTGGCCTTTGCGATGGGTGGTCGTGGCGTTGGTATTTGGTTTTTCCGCCGCGCTTGCTTTATGGGCCTTTGAATTTGGTAAGAGCATTGCCGGCCTTGATCGCAATGCCAAGGCTGAATTGGCTCAATTGCGGATTGAGGTGGCCAAGCTGAGAGAGGAGCGCGAAGGGGCGTTGTCAATTGCCAATACCGCCGAAAGTCTGTTGAAAGCAGAGAAGGCGGCACAGGACCGGTTGACGCAACAGATCAAGCAAGTGGAAGCTGAGAATCTGTCACTGAAAGGTGATCTCGGGTTCTTCGAACGGCTTTTGCCCGCGAATGCTTCTGAAGGGTTGAATGTTAGGGCGCTGCAAGCAGAGATCAAAACTGCCGGGCATTTGAAATTTCAAGTTTTGATCATGCAAACTGGCCGAAATATTCCGGAGTTTGTCGGTCGTTACGACCTTGTCTTGTCCGGCACACTTGATGACAAGCCCTGGAGTTTGTCTCAACCTGGCGGGGCTAAACTTTTGCAAGTGAAGCAATCCGCGCGGCTCGAAGATTCGATGGATTTTCCGCTCGGTGCAGTGGTTCGTACAGTGCAATTCAAGATTCTGGATAACCAAGGGGCGGTCAAGGCCTCACAGGTCGTTAAATTGCCTTAGCTGACGAGTCGCCCTCTCAAAGGGGTTGATTCTTCTCAGGAGATCGTCATTTTTACAAAGAAAAAACAACCTCCGATTCAAACGCTGATTGGCGAGGGCACCGTCATCCGCGGTGAGTTGCTGTTCAGCGATGGCTTGCGCATTGATGGTGAAGTGCAGGGTGACGTGATCGCCAAAGAAGACGGGCGCAGCATCTTGGTTATCAGCGAAAAGGCGCGTGTGATCGGGCGAGTCAAGGCAGGTCACGTGATCATCAATGGTCATATCACCGGGCCGGTGCAATCGGATCAATTGCTTGAGCTGCAGCCGAAGGCGGTGATTGTTGGTGATGTGAAATACGAAGCGCTTGAAATGCATCAAGGCGCCACCATTGAAGGTGAATTGAGTCCGCTGAAGGCGGATGAAAAGCCCGCACTGATCAAGTTGGCTGCATCTAACGCAGTGTGAGGAATTGACCTCCCGGGAGATAATGTGGTCGTGTTATTTGTTTGTAAGGATGAGCTATGAGCGCAGTTGCCCAAACCCTTGATGCATCGGTCAGTGAAATGCCTCCCGTGCCGTTGGTCTTTACCGACAGCGCTGCGAGCAAAGTGAAAGAACTGGTTGATGAAGAAGGGAACCCAGACCTGAAGTTGCGCGTGTTTGTGCAAGGCGGCGGATGTTCAGGCTTTCAATATGGATTCACATTCGAAGATCGGAAGAGCACACGTCTGA
>CAHJWV010000055.1 GCA_903643055.1 Burkholderiales bacterium
AAGACAGGATCCTTGATCCAGCCGTTGAGTATGGCTTTCTTGACTCCAGCGTACCAAGCATTCGCAATCTTTTGATAGCCAGCATCGTTGGGATGGATGCCGTCATCCACGAGGTCACCTACATTCACACTGCTAATGCTGACGAACGCGACATGCTTGCCTGCGTTAGCTCGAGCTTGAACGACGCCAGGGATCTTCGAGTTATAGGTCGCAGTGCGTGCCTGCGTGTCGGCATTCGCCGAAGGCACGATCTCGGCCACGAGTACGGTGGCATCTGGCCCGGCGGCTAGGATCTTGTCGATCACGGCACCCAGTCGATCGGGTGCGGTAGCAACCTGATAGTTTTGTCCCATATCATTGGTGCCCACCAGCAGAGTCACAACGTTGGGCCGGTATTTGCTGACCGCATCTGAGGTCAGGTCGCCGATCTGCTCGATGCGGTAACCGCCATGGCCTTCGTTGTCGGGATCGCTCATCTGGCCGTTTTTCTTTGATCCGACGAAATCAAGGCTGGTGACTTCATTGATCAGTTGCTTGAACAACGGGCCACGATAACCGTCGCCGGTGCTGCTGCGAAAGCCCTCGGTGATTGACGCTCCTAAGGGCATTAACCGAATTTTTTGGGAGAACGCTGACGTCCCAGCCAATGCCAGCATTGCGCCGATCAGAAGGTGGACAGAAGAGAAAGAATGACTGCCTGGCACCGAAGAAACCATCACTGCTCCGAGGTAAAAAATGGAGTTTGAAGTTTCCTTTCTTTACCCGAAAGCGTAAGTTGAAAGCTTGTGATGCAACGCACAAAGCCTTGAGTGTTGATCCCTTCAGAAATGGGGAGAAAGCAAAGATGACAGCTTCGATCGCGGTTTCTGGGTGTTGACTCAAATGGTGCGAGGTCCAACGATCAAGCATCCTGGCAGATGCTGTTGGTGGTTCGATATCGTTCTATTTGGCGATGAGACTGCAAGAATGGTTGTGTCGTTTAGCGAAGAGGTGCTTACGTCATCGCTTCGAATTCTTTGTGTGATGCCACGATTGCATTGCAAAGAGACACAACAGTGCGCAGGCGAACTGATTCTGAGTTGAGTGATATCTTTTGAAGCAAGTCAATGCTGTTGCTGTAAGCATTGGGCTCTCTCGTAACTGGGGCGAACCCTCAATATGGTTGTTGCCGTGACGGCCTATGTCGGCAGTGTTATCGTCATCGCGGACTTCGACTTGGGGTCCATCGATCGTTTCAACCACTTAAGGAGATCAGTTATGCAATGGACAACACCCGCGTTTGTAGATCTGCGTTTCGGCTTTGAAATCACGATGTATATCGCTTCGCGCTGAACGGCGTGAAGGGCCGCGATGCCTGGCATCGCGGCCCGCCATTTCCATCCGAGACATGACATGAAGATCCTGGTATTGGGCTCAGGCGCTGGTGGTGGCTTCCCGCAATGGAATTGCAATTGCGCGAACTGCAAAGGCCTGCGCCAAGGCAGCCTGCGAGCGCATGAACGAACGCAGAGTTCGGTCGCGGTTTCTGCTGATGGGCAAGCTTGGGTGCTGCTCAATGCATCACCCGACATCGGCGAACAGATCCGACGCCGGCCGCTATTGCATCCCCGCCATGGGTTGCGCGATACGCCCCTGAAAGCCGTGGTGCTGATGGATGCGCAGATCGATCACGTGACCGGCTTGCTGGGCTTGCGTGAAGGGCCACGCATCGAGCTCTATGCCACGCCCTGCGTGTTCGACGATCTGAACACCGGCCTGCCCTTGCTGAAGGTGCTCGATCACTATTGCGGTACCGAGCGGCATGCGTTGCCGATCTCTGACACGCAGACGAGTACCGAATTCACCATTCCCGCCTTGCCAGGCCTGCGCTTTACCGCGCTTGCAATTCCAGGCAAGGCGCCTCCTTACTCACCGCACCGGCATGCGCCGGTGGTCGGCGACAACATCGCTTTGCTGATCGAAGACGAGGCCGGCAAGCGCTTCTTCTATTCCCCTGGCTTGGCCGATGTCGGCGAGGCCGAGTTGGGCTGGATGCGCAATGCCGATTGCGTGTTCGTCGACGGCACCTTCTGGCAGGAAGATGAGATGCAGCAATCGGGCCTGGGCCGCAAGTCGGCCAGCGACATGGGCCACCTGCCGCAGCAGGGCACGGCCACGCGTCGCGGCATGCTCGACGCCTTGGTGCTGGTACCGAACGCTCGCAAGGTGCTGATCCACATCAACAACAGCAACCCAATCCTCGACGAAGACGGCGCCCAACGGCGTGAACTGCATTCGCGAGGCATCGAGGTAGCGCATGACGGTCTGGAGATCTCGCTATGAATGTGCTGTTGAACTTGGGCGCGCCTATGACGTCTGGTGCCCATGAGAGTGCAGCCAATGCCGAGCCCTGGAGCGCCGATGAATTCGAGGCGCGGCTGCGTGAGCGCGAGTCGCGTTATCACATTCACCATCCGTTCAATGTGCGGCTCAACCGAGGTGAACTAGTGCCGTTCCAGGTGCGTGGCTGGGTGGCCAACCGCTTCTATTACCAGTTCTGCATTCCGCTCAAAGATGCGGCCGTGATGGCCAACTGCCTGGACCGCGACGAACGCCGGCGTTGGATCGAGCGCATCCTCGATCACGATGGGCGCGGCGATCACCGAGGAGGCAATGCCGGTGGCATCGAGGCCTGGAAGCAGCTCGCCAGTGCCACGGGCCTGAAGCGCGAGGAGGTCGAATCGATGCGCCATGTGCAGGCCGGAGTGCGTTTTGCGGTCGATGCCTATGTCAACTTCGCGCGCACCGCACCGTGGGAAGAAGCGGCCATCTCGTCCCTGACCGAACTCTTCGCGCCGAAAATCCACGCCGATCGCCTGGCAGGCTGGCCCGACTTGTACCCCTGGATCGCGCCCGAAGGCTTGGCCTACTTCCGCAGCCGCATCACGCTGGCCAACCGCGATGTCGAACATGGGCTGGAGATCGCGCGGCGCTGGTGCGTCACGCGGGCACGGCAGCTGCGCGCGATCCAGATCCTCAACTTCAAGCTCGACATTCTGTGGTCGCTGCTCGACGCGGTGGCGCTGGCTTATCCGGATGACTTGGCCGAGGAGTTGCGCCCATGAGTTCTGGCCTCACCAAACCGGCGGTGGCGCCGATGTACCGCTTGCAGTTCGAGCCGGCGCAAGACGCCTGGGTGCTGCTGTACCCGGAAGGTATGGTCAAGCTCAACGGCCCCGCAGCAGAGATCTTGAAGCGCTGCGATGGCCAGCGTTCGGTTGATGACATCGTCGGCGATTTGGAGCTGACGTTCTCCGCCACCGGCCTGAAGGGCGATGTGGACGTGTTTCTGGCCCAGGCCCGCGAGCGCGGCTGGTTGGCGCAGTGATTGACACAGTGATGGAAGTCAAGCCTTTGGCTGCAGCGAAAGAGGGCGTCAGGCCGCCGTTCTGGCTGCTCGCGGAACTGACCTATCGTTGCCCGCTGCATTGTGTCTTCTGCTCGAACCCGGTCGACTATGCGCGCCATCAGGATGAGCTTGATACCGAGAACTGGAAGCGCGTGCTGCACGAAGCGCGTGCCCTGGGTGCGGTGCAGCTGGGTT
>CAHJWV010000056.1 GCA_903643055.1 Burkholderiales bacterium
GCGCGTGTTTGTGCAAGGCGGCGGATGTTCAGGCTTTCAATATGGATTCACATTCGACGAAATCGTCAACGATGACGATACGCAGATGAGCAAGAACGGCGTGACCTTGCTGATTGATGCGATGAGCCTGCAGTATTTGGCTGGCGCAGAGATCGACTACAAAGATGATCTGCAAGGGGCTCAATTCGTGATCAAAAATCCGAATGCGACGACCACCTGCGGATGCGGGTCAAGTTTCTCGGTTTGATTAGAAGTTGACACAGTAAAAAAAGCCACCGTGAGGTGGCTTTTTTTATTTGGCAGGGTATCGTGCCCCGAGCACGCGAGGGCCGGCCGCACCGGTCACGAGATTCAGATTGCCAGCATGTCGCTCCGCATGTGCTTGGGCTAACCATGCGAATGCGCAAGCTTCGACTTGTTGCGTCGGGATGCCGTGAGTGTCCGTGGATTGAACGCTGACCTGTGGCAAATGGAATGCCAAGCGGCGCATCAGATGGGAGTTCAGCGCGCCGCCGCCGCAAACCAACAGGGTAATGGCGTCTTTGCCAAAGGTGCGAACTGCATCGGCACAACTAACGGCTGTCAGTTCACACAGCGTGGCTTGAATGTCTGCCGGCTGATGGACTTCTTTTGCTTGTGAAAGCTTCTTGGTCAGCCAGGTTGGATTGAACAAGTCGCGTCCCGTGCTCTTTGGTGGGGGAGCTGAGAAATAAGGTTCATCGAGAAGTGTCGCCAACAGCTGTTTGGACACTGACCCGCTCGAGGCCCAATCTCCATTTCGATCAAATGGATGTCCGGTATGCAGAAGGCACCATTCATCCATCAGCGCATTTGCTGGGCCGCAATCGAAGCCCAAGGTTTCGCCACTGGCTTTGAGTATCGTCAAATTGCTGATGCCGCCCAGGTTCAGCACACACATGTTGAGGTCATTGCGGCCAAACATCGCGCGATGAAAAGCAGGGACTAGCGGCGCACCTTGTCCACCGGCCGCAATGTCTCGGCTGCGGAAGTCTGCAATGACGTCAATGCCAGTCAGCTCTGCAAGAAGGGCAGCGTTGTTGATTTGGCAGCTGTATCCGATGCCGTCGATGGCACCGGGTTGATGCCGAACGGTTTGGCCATGCGCGCCGACGGCTTGAATGTCTGCAGCGCTAAGCCGTGCCATCTCAAGGAGATCTGCAATGACCAAGGTATAGATCTTTGCGAGTGCGTTGCCGGCTAATGCCGCCCGATGCAGTTCGTTGGGTCCCGCCGTATTGAGTGCCAGGAACTCTTGTTGCAGTTCGCCGGGAAAGCTTCGATGCGCATGCGCAAGAACGCTGATTCTTCCGGAGCTGGAGAAGTCGGCGATGATGCCATCTACGCCGTCGAGCGAGGTGCCCGACATCAAGCCTGCAAACAACTCAGCCATGCTGAATGCGAGGCTTGTCCATGTCGTTATTCTCCGTAGGTGGCTACTTGCTCGGTGCCGTCATCGGCGACGGCTACCTGCAGTTGCCGACGAAGTTGTTGCGATACGCTGGCCAACTCCTTTTGCGAAGACGGTGACAGCGTGATAGCTTCGGATGTCTTGGCGATGACCAGCGGGTCCTGATGCTGGCCTTTGACGCGGAACTCGAAGTGCAGATGGGGGCCAGTTGCCCAGCCGGTTGCGCCAACGGCGCCGATTCGCATGCCTTGGTCGACATGTTGGCCATTGCGAACATCAATGCGGCTCAGGTGTCCGTAAAGCGTAGTGCGATCGTTGCTGTGGCGGATTTGAATAACGTTGCCGTAGCCATTTTGCCAACCGGCAAAGTCAATCGTGCCGTCACCGACGCTGCGAACCGCCGTCCCTGTCGGAGCCCCGTAATCGACGCCCAGGTGCGCGCGCCAGTTCTTCAAGATCGGATGAAATCGCATCGAGAAACCGGAGGTCACTCGCGAGAACTCCATGGGGCTCGAAAGAAAGGCTCGACGCTTACTTTGCCCATCGAAGCCAAAGTAGCCGCCCTTGCCATTCCCGTCTTTGAACCAGACCGCGGAATAGGTGTGTCCGTTGCTGACGAATTCAGACGCGAGTACGCGACCCGCCGCTTGATTCCACGTAACGGGTTCGCCATCTGCGGTGAGGGCTTCGTAGATGACGCTGAAGGTGTCGCCTTTGCGAAGCTCACGATGGAAATCGATGTCGGTCGAGAAGATCTCGGCCATTTGAACCGCGACCGGGTCCGGGATGCGTGCTTCGTCGCTGGCTGCAAAGAGTGAACTGCGGATCGTGCCGCTGCCCAGGCGCACCTGCGTTGCGAGCGGTGCCACTTCGACAGAGGCACTCCAGTTGCCATCGCTGCCGCGTTTGACGCGCAGGCGCGAGAAATGGGTATTGAATTGTTCTGCGTTTTCGGCGGGGTAGCGTGCAATCAACTCTTGCAACTCTCCTGCGGCGTTGGTGCTGGCCTGCACCATCTTGCCGGCGCGGCCTTCAAGCAGCTTGCGAGCCGTCTTGTCGATGCGCAAGAAGGTGGCAGCTGCCGCGTCGGCCACATTCATTCGTGCCAAAAGGCTGTCGACGGTGTCGGCGTTGCGCGTCAAGTCACTGCGATAGAGTTGCAGATCGTGGCTGGCCAAGGCTTCGAGCTGTGTATCGATGTTTTCTGTCGTGACGATTTCCGTCACGAGGCGCCGCGGCAGGTCGGCTGCATCAGGGGCCAATGGCGCGATGCCGAAAGCCGTAACGCCAAAGCCCATCAGGATCGAAACCACGATGCTGGTCAATGCACGGGGGTGGCGGCTGACAAACTGTCCGGTGCGCGACGACACATCGGCGACGGCGCGATCAAGAGATTCCAACGAGCTCAATTTGGGCGAAGGCCGCAAGGCCTTGTAAAGAGCGTCGACAGGAGCCTGACGCTTGGGTTTGTCGATTCAATGCGAGAGGCGTCCACTAGAATCCCGGATGCTTGGCAGGCCCTCATTTCGGGGCTATCCACCGCGGTGCGAGGCAGTATAGCGATCGCGTTCGAGTCCATTCCCTGGAAGTCCCCACAGTTCACTAAGCAGATCCATGTCTCAGATCGAAACCTCGGCAGTGCCTTCGAATTCACCACGTTCTGCTGTCAAACATCCCATCACTGATTCGGTTCAGGAGGCGATGGCGATTTCGAAACGAGGCTGCGACGAGTTGTTGCCAGAGGCTGATTGGTTGAGCAAGCTGGCACGTTCAGAAGCAACGGGCGTGCCACTGCGCATCAAGCTGGGGCTGGACCCTACCGCCCCAGACATCCATATCGGCCATACCGTCGTGCTGAACCAGATGCGCCAGCTTCAAGATCTGGGGCACACGGTCATATTTCTCATCGGCGACTTCACATCGATGATTGGCGACCCTTCCGGGCGCAATACAACACGCCCTCCACTGACTGCAGAGCAGATCAAGGCGAACGCGCAGACCTATTACAAGCAAGCCAGCCTGGTGCTGGACCCCAGCAAGACGGAGATTCGCTACAACTCCGAATGGAGCGATCCGCTGGGCGCGCGGGGCATGATCCAACTGGCCGCGAAGTACACGGTCGCGCGGATGATGGAACGCGATGACTTCACGAAGCGCTTCAAGGACGGAATTCCGATCAGCGTGCACGAATTTCTGTACCCACTGATGCAGGGTTATGACTCGGTGGCGCTGAAGAGCGATCTGGAGCTGGGCGGCACCGATCAGAAGTTCAATCTGTTGGTGGGGCGCGCATTGCAAAGCGAGTACGGCCAGGAGCCGCAGTGCATCTTGACCATGCCGTTGCTGGAAGGGCTCGACGGTGTCGAGAAGATGTCCAAGAGCAAGGGCAACTACATCGGCATCACGGAGCCGGCGAACAGCATGTTCGCAAAGCTCCTGTCGATCAGCGACACCCTGATGTGGCGCTACTTCACGTTGCTGAGCTTCCGTTCGGAAGCCGAGATCGCGAAGTTCAAGAGCGAGACCGAAGGCGGGCGCAATCCCAAGGAAGTGAAGGTGTTGCTGGCCAAGGAAATCACCAGCCGCTTTCATGACGCCGCAGCAGCTGAAGCCGCCGAAGCCGATTTCAACAACCGCGCCAAGGGCGGCGTGCCGGATGAAATCGACGAGATCGCTTTGTCTGGCGCACCGCTGGGCATAGCCGCGTTGCTGAAGCAGGCGAATCTGGCGACGTCCGGCAGCGAGGCCGGGCGCTTGATCGATGGTGCAGGCGTTCGCGTTGACGGCGCAGTGATCAGCGACAAGGGACTCAAACTGCCTGCAGGTGTTTATGTGGTGCAGGTCGGCAAACGCAAGTTCGCCCGTGTGACGCTGAGCTGAGCATCGATGTACCGCCGCTGCCTGTTGGGGCTGGGGTTGATGGCTGCGGGTGTCGTGCATGCCGCGCCTGATGCAGTCGAGCTGGCGCGCATCGAGCGTTTGATCCGCTATATCGAACAGCAGAAAGACGTCCAATTCGTGCGCAATGGAACAGCCCATTCGCCCGAGGATGCGGCGAAGTTCCTGCGGGACAAATTCAAAAAAATGGGCGAGCTGGTGACCAGCGCGCAAAGCTTCATCGACCAGATTGCCTCTCGTTCCAGCACCACGGGCGAGCCCTACCTGATTCGGTTTCCAGATGCGCATATCGTTCCGGCGGCGCAATTTTTGACGGATGAACTCCGGCGCATGGACCGTTGATGCAGGTTCGCAGCTGGTTGAAACTTTCGGCAGCGGTGGCGCTGGTGACCATTGGATTGAAGGCCGCAGCCTGGTGGCTGACCGGTTCGGTCGGCTTGCTGTCTGACGCCATGGAGTCGATCGTCAATCTGGCCTCGGCCTTGTTCGCGCTGCTGATGGTCAGCATCGCGCAACGCCCCGCAGACGACGATCATCCGTTCGGGCACACCAAGGCCGAATATTTCTCCAGTGGCTTCGAAGGAATGCTGATCGCGGGTGCCTCGATGGCCATCTTCTGGGCAGCGGCGCAGCGGGCGTGGTCGCCGCAACCAATTCAATCATTGAGTGCGGGCTTGGCGCTGGCCATCGTGGCTTCTGTGCTGAATGGCGGTTTGGCTTGGCGAATGCTCGCCGCGGCGAAGCAGCATCGGTCCATTGCGCTGGAGGCCGATGCGCGCCATCTGATGACCGATGTCTGGACTTCTGCCGGTGTCGTGATGGGTTTGCTGCTGGCCCGCGCCACGGGGTGGCTGTGGCTGGACCCGTTGCTGGCGGCGGGTGTGGCGGTCAATATTCTGCGAGAGGGTGTTCATCTGGCATGGCGCTCGATCGATGGCCTGATGGACACGGCGGTGGAGCCGGAAGTTCGCCGGCAGATCGAACAAACGCTTGCAGGGTTCAACGATCGCTCTTTGCGTTTTGATCACATCGTGACGCGGCGCGCGGGGCAGCGGCGCTTCATCGACATGCACATGCACATGCCGGCACGCTGGACGCTTGGACGTGCTGCTGCGTTGCGAGCCGATGTCGAGCAGGCGCTGATGAGCGCGGTTCCGGGTCTGCGTGCATCCATCCAACTGCTGCCAACCAACGTCGAAACTCATTTCGGCGATCCCGACGAGCCCACATGATTGCGCTGATTCAACGGGTAAGACAGGCTCGTGTCGAGATCGAGGGCCGAGTGACTGGCGAGATCGCGCAGGGCTTGCTGGTTTTGGTGTGTGCCGAGCCATCTGACACAGAAGCATTGGCCGACAAGCTGGTTGCCAAACTGCTGAAGCTTCGCGTGTTTTCTGACGACGCCGGCAAGATGAACCGCAGTGTGGTCGAGGTCCGGGGTGGTTTGCTGATCGTGAGCCAGTTCACCTTGGCGGCCGATACCG
>CAHJWV010000057.1 GCA_903643055.1 Burkholderiales bacterium
CGCACGGCCTGGCCTGAATTTGAACGGCATGCGCCATTGAACTGGCGCTGTCAACAAATCTGCATAACGCCATAGCGAAACGGATTAGCGCGAAGCTTTGAGCAGGCGATATCGCCATGAAGCGTGCGAAATGAGCGGCCACCCTGCGGGCCTTTCAGGTTGGCCATGGCCGCTGTCTCAAGAAGTTGGACCGATGGCCGATAGCAGCGGTGTTGCCGCGAATGTCGCTGGCATCGTCTGTGGATGCGCCTGCCTCGCAGACGGGGTCACCTCACGGCGCACCCGATCTCCAACGGTGTCGATCCATGCCAGTTCTCCACGCTTCAGATCAGAGCCAAAGTGCCCACGTCTTGCGAGCGCGGCGGTTGATCCAACGCGCTGAAAAGCTGATCTGTCGCTTCAAGCTGGATTCGATCGATGGGCTATTAGCCCGCGCTGCGGCGCTCGGTGAGAGCGATCCCCACATCCGGGCCCGGGTTCTGTCGCTGCGTGCTTCAAAGGGACGCATGTTGGGGCAACACGATTCCGCCATCGAATACGCCAAACAGGCGCTGATCTTGTGGAAAGAGCTCGGCAACCGCGCTGCCGAAATCCACATTCGAATTGAAGCCGCTCGCATGCTGCTGGCTTCGGGCAATCCCACCGAAGCGCTGCGCGAAGGCGTGTCTGCGATGGAGGATGCGGAATCGATCGCGGACCCTGCGCAGCGTTTGCCCGTCCATGTCGAAGCGATGCGCTTGCTGGCCTACGTCTTCCAGAACATGGAGCAATTTGATCAGGCCATTGCTTTCAGTGAGCGAGGCGCAGAATGCGCCCGCCAGATCGGCAATGCAGTAATCGAAGGCGCGTTGCTCGACAGCCTGGGCTGCACTTACGGCACCATGGCTTATCGGGCCACCGACGCGGGTGACCACGAAGCTGCCAGCGAGCTTCTGGCCAAGGCGATGAGTTACTCGCATCAAGGCATGCTGCTGGCCCGCCGTGCGGGACACGCCCACAACGAAGCCACGGCACGCGCCAACTTGGCTGAAGGCCTCGTTCAGGGCGGCAAGCCGATGGAGGCCTTGGCCTTGATCGAGTCAGGCGGCGATGTACTGAAGGCGCTGCCGAGCTTGGCATCGCACCACCTCGACACCCACGGCAGCATCTTGATTGCGCTTGGGCGCCATGATGAAGCCATCGCGATGTTTGCCGCTGCATTCAACGCAGCCAAGGCGAGCCACATGGCCCTTATCACCTGTGAGCATCTGGCCGACGCTTATGAACGGAATGGCGATTTCCGCTGTGCGCTGGTGCAACACAAACGCTTCCATGCCCTCTACAAGCAAAACGCTTCCGAGGCGGCTCAACGCAGTGCGCGGGTCGCTGCGGTTCACCTGGAAACCAGGGCGGCGCGCGCGCTGGCCGATGAGCACCGGTCGATCGCCGAAAGCCTCAAACGTTCTAACGAGCAACTGACGCGTCACGCCAACGACTTGATGCAGCTGACGCTGCAAGATCCTCTGACGGGCTTGGCGAACCGGCGGCTGATGGAACGGTTGCTCAATGATTCTCCCGACAGCTTCAGCATCGTGATGATCGACGTCGACCGATTCAAAGTCATTAACGATGGCTGGTCGCATATCGTGGGCGACGCCGTGTTGCAGCAAATCGCACTTTTGATTCGCGGCTGCTGCCGGGAATCAGATACGCCTGTACGTTATGGCGGTGATGAATTTTCGATTCTGCTGCGCAACAGCGATGAAGCCAGTTCGATGGCCATCGCTGAACGGGTCCGCCTTCATGTCGAATCTTTTGATTGGAGCCGCATTGCAGAACGATTGAAAGTGTCAGTCAGCGTCGGTTATTCGTGCGGAACTGATCAGGACGATGCCGCAAGCGCACTGGTTCTGGCCGACCGGCGCCTCTACGACGCCAAGCATGCGGGCCGCAATCGCGTCGTGGGTGGAACGACGAAGCACTGAAGAGGCTTCGCATCCAACGCCGTCCGTAGTTGGCGCGAATGGCTTCGATGGAGCCGCCCGGGCCACGCCCGGCATTCAGCCGCATCACAACAAGCGGCTTGCGGCATCGGCACCCTCACGGCGAATGGCCGCAATGGGCCGCTGGTGTCGGCAATGGATTTTTGATCGCGGTGACACAGTCGCCGCGCAAGCAATCGCCAGAGCTTGGCAAAAGCACATTCATGCCGGAATTGGAGCAGCGCCGTCTTGAGGCTGCCGAGGTGATCAAACGATTTTCGACGGCTCGGCGACTGTGAAGTGGAGGGGGCGCTGTGGAGCTCGTGGACATCCCCACATCAATCGGTGGCGTTGTCCTACAGCCGCGGGCCATTCGGATGTTCATACTGCACTGCAGCAAATGTGAACGGAGGTCTGAATGGGCTACGCCGAACTCAACGGGAAATACCATCGATTGCGCAATGAACTGGAAGTTGCCTATGCCGCGCCGGTTTGGGATCGTCGGCGCATCGACCAGATCGCTGACGAGTTGACTGAAACCGAATTGGCGCTGGCCTCGCCGGCGCACATCCGCCGCGCGGCCCAGCCGGCGATGGCTTTCGAGATGGCTCGCGGAGCAGCTGATTTCCAGTAGATGCCCTTGCCGATGCCTTGAGGGCTTGCCAGGCCGTTTCTGACGTCGGCAGACGGCCGGGGTGTTAGCGACTTCGGACCGGCCCGGCCTTGAGCCGGCCACGACAGGTCACAGAAAGCCGGCCTTCTCGATCGCCTGCGCCACACCCTTCGCAAGATCCACCATCTGCTGGTTGACGTTGGAAGATGGCGGCGTGCTGACCTTTGCCGTCCAGATCAGGCGGCCGGTGCCGACATCGGTCAACTGGCTGTCCGACGTATAGCCCGACTCCACCTTGCTACCGCCAATCGGTGCCGAGACGCCGACACCGCCGCCCACGCTGCCACCGAAACTGCCCAGGCCGAGGCCGATCGAGAAGCCCGGCTTCACAGTTGCCAGGCCCGGCGTAATCGATGCCGTCAGGATCGCCGTGGCGCCTTTTTGGCGCGCCGCCGCCAGGTATTGATCGGCCTTCGCTGGCCGCCACGGCGTGACGGCTTGCGGATCGGGCCCGAGCACCGGTGTGGCCCCTCGGGCTTCGACTTCGCTCACCAACTGGTCCTGACACAGTTGTTTGATGACCGCTTCATAGGCATCGCAGGCCACGAGCACTTTTTCCGAATGCAGTGACCGGCCGGCGGCCAGTTGCGGATCGCGCCATTGCGCATCGGTCTGCGTGGAGGCGCAACCGGCCGCCAGACACAGTGGCAGGGTCCAGATCAGCGCTCGCGCACCGGGTTGGCGAAAGATGGGACGGGGGCTTGAGTGCATGGTGTGTCTCCTGATGCTTGACTGCCGCGCAAGCTTAGGCGCACTCGCATGGCCCGGTGCTTTGTCGGGAAAGCGCCGTCGATGCGGCTTCGGTGCGCTTGCTTGAGCCAGCGCAGCGAAAGGTTCGCGGCGCTAAAGCCCCGATGGCGCGTGGTCGATCGTGAAGGCGAACGGCAGCCAGCGCGTGGCGAGCAGGCGCAGGCGCTGGAGGTCACCGGTGCTTTGCAGGCGCACGGTTGAGCGCATGCCCGAGGCCTTATCGATGGCCACCGATTCGCTCCACAAGCGTGCCGCCTGGCGGGCCACGGCCTCGGAGGTATCGAGCAATCGGATGCCATCGCTCAGCGCGGCCTGAATCTGCGGCGCGATGAAGGGATAGTGGGTGCAGCCGAGCACGACGGTGTCGACGCCGTTGGCGCGCAAGGGTTGGCAAAAGGTGTCGACCAGCGCAGCCAATGCGGGGTCGTCGGCGTCGACTTGTTCGATCAAGCCCGCCAAACCGGGGCAGGGTTGCAGATGCACTTCCAGCCCCTGGCCATGCGCCTGCATCAGCAGCTTGAACTTCTCGCTGCGCAAGGTCGCCGGTGTGGCCATCACGCCGATGCGGCCTGAGCGCGACAAGGCCGCCGCCGGCTTGAGGCCGGGCTCGACCGCCACCAGCGGCAAGGCCGGCCAGCGGCTGCGAAGGTGGCTGGCGGCCACCGCGGTGGCGGTATT
This sequence comes from Burkholderiales bacterium, assembly GCA_903643055.1. The sequence continues at coordinate 4,063 of CAHJWV010000057.1, forward strand.
GCAGGCCAAAACGAGCAGGCCTGCGCCGTGATCGACCAGATGCTGCGCGACGCGTTCGGTGCGCTCGGTGATGAACGCATCGCTGCGCTCGCCATAAGGGGCGTGGCCTGAGTCGGCGACATAAAGGTAATCGGCCTCGGGCAATCGTTGATGCAAGGCACGCAACACCGACAGGCCGCCGACGCCGGAATCAAAGACGCCGATGATGGGCGGCGTTAGCTCGGCCGGTGGAGCGGCGTGGGAAGCGGTAGAAATGGTGGTGCCCATGGCGGCGCGCAGTCTATCAGCGCGATCTTTTTTCGAGGCCGGCGAGCGAGGTGCATACATCACATGCGAGAATCATAAAAGCACGATCGTTCGTTCTATTCGGTCGGGCGCTTTGCGCAAAGCCCGCCCCTAAAATGCGGCGATCCAACATCGAGTTTGAGGAGTCTTCAAATGAAAGCCCTGGTCGCAGTCAAGAGAGTGGTCGACTACAACGTGAAGGTGCGGGTCAAGAGCGACGGTACCGGCGTAGACATCGCCAACGTCAAGATGAGCATGAACCCCTTCGACGAAATCGCCATTGAAGAGGCGGTGCGCTTGAAGGAAAAGGGCGTGTTGACCGAAGTGATCGCCGTGTCCTGCGGCGTGACACAGTGCCAGGAGACGCTGCGCACCGCGATGGCCATTGGCGCCGACCGCGCGATCCTCGTCGAGACCGATGCCGAGCTGCAGCCGCTGGCCGTCGCGAAGATCCTGAAGGCGCTGATCGATAAGGAAAAGCCGGGGCTGATCGTGCTGGGCAAGCAGGCCATCGATGACGATTGCAACCAGACCGGCCAGATGCTCGCCGCGCTGGCCGATCTGCCGCAAGCCACTTTTGCGAGCAAGGTCGAACTGTCAGCCGATTCAATCTTGGTCACGCGCGAAGTCGATGGCGGCCTGGAGACCCTCAAGCTCAGCCTGCCTGCCGTCGTCACGACGGATTTGCGGCTCAACGAGCCCCGTTATGTGACGCTGCCCAACATCATGAAGGCGAAGAAGAAGACGCTCGAAGTGATCAAGCCGGAAGCGCTTGACGTCGATGTGGCACCGCGCATCAAGACCCTCAAAGTCTCTGAGCCGCCCAAGCGCAGCGCGGGCATCAAGGTGCCTGACGTGGCGACGCTGGTCGACAAGCTGAAGAACCAAGCCAAGGTGATCTGACATGACAACATCCCTGATCTCTCTGGTCGTGGCTGAACACGACAACCGCAGCCTGAAGGGCGGCACCTTCAATACCGTGACCGCAGCCGCCAAGATCGGCGGCGACATCCACGTGCTGGTGGCCGGCGCAGGCGCTGCCGAAGCGGCGAAGGCGGCCTCGCAGATCGCCGGCGTCTCGAAGGTCATTCACGCTGATGGCGCCCAGTTCGAACATGGCCTGGCCGAGAACATGGCCGCGCAGATTCTCGCGATCGCTGGCAGCTACAGCCACATCCTGTTCCCTGCCACAGCGGCCGGCAAGAACGTGGCGCCCCGCGTCGCGGCCAAGCTCGATGTGGCCCAGATCAGCGACATCATCCATGTGATCAGCGCCGACACCTTCGAGCGCCCGATCTACGCCGGCAATGCGATCGCCACGGTGCAAAGCGCCGACAAGGTCAAGGTCATCACCGTGCGCACGACCGGCTTTGATGCGGCTGCGGCCAGCGGTGGCAGCGCGGCTGTCGAGAGCTTGGCCTCAGTGGCCGACAGCGGCAAGTCGAGCTTCGTTGTCGCCGAGATCGCGAAGAACGATCGGCCTGAATTGACGGCGGCGAAGATCATCGTCTCCGGTGGGCGCGCGCTGGGTTCGAGCGACAAGTTCAATGAAGTGCTGACGCCTTTGGCCGACAAGCTCGGTGCCGCACTCGGCGCAAGCCGTGCCGCGGTCGATGCCGGTTATGCACCGAACGACTG
>CAHJWV010000058.1 GCA_903643055.1 Burkholderiales bacterium
CTCGCCTGAAGCCGACTCGACCCGAGGACTGCGTCGCCCCTGGCGCCGATCCGCCGGTCAAGGCAAAACTCCAACGCCGGCCGCCGGCCTGTTCACCGGTCTGCAAACCTGCGTGATCTGCGAGCGCTCTTATGAGGCCGACGATCTCGCGCATTGCCCGGCTTACCTCGGCCAGATCTGCTCGCTGTGCTGTTCGCTCGATGCGCGTTGCCATGATTTGTGCAAGCCCGATGCGCGCTTGTCGGTGCAGTGGGCCGCGGCTTTGCGCGCGCTGCTGCCGCGCCGCATCTGGCCTTATGTCGAGACGGGCCTTGGGCACTATCTGCTGTTGATGGCGATCGTCGTGCCTTTGCTGGCTGGCATGTTCGCGCTGCTCTATCACCACGAGCTGCGCTCATTGGGCGATCAGGCGGCGGCCTTCGGGCCGGCGTTGCGCATCGGCTTCTTGAAGGCGTTTGCCGCGCTGCTGCTGGTCAGCGGCATCGTCGCGTGGTGGCTGGTGTTGACGCACATGAGCCGGCAGGTGGCGCAGGAAGAGTCCAACCGCCAGACGCAGGCGGTGCACGAGCAGACGCTGGCGCTGCGGCGCGAGATCGATTCACACCGCCGCACCGATGAGCAATTGCAGCTCGCCAAGCAGCAGGCGGATGCCGCAAAGCACCTGGCGGAGTTGGCGAATCAGGCGAAGAGCCGCTACATCACCACCGTCAGCCATGAGCTGCGAACGCCGCTGAACAGCATTCTTGGCTACGCGCAATTGCTGGAGGAAGATGAAGCGATTCCGGCGCATCGCAAGCAGGCCATCAGCGTGATCCGGCGCGGTGGCGATCATTTGCTGTCACTAATAGAAAGCACCCTCGACATCGCTCGCATCGAAGGCGGCAAGCTGCGCCTCGAATCGAAGCCACTGCACTTTCGCGACTGCCTGCAGCAGATCGTGCGCATGTTCGAACTGCAGGCCGCGGGCAAGCGCATTGCGTTCAGCCATCAGCTCGCAGAAGACCTGCCGCAGGTGGTGCGCGCCGATGAAAAGCGCCTGCAGCAGATCTTGATCAATGTGCTGGGCAACGCCGTGAAGTTCACGCAGGTGGGCCGGGTGGTGTTTCGCGTCAGCTATGCGCGCGAGATGGCGTTGTTCGAGATCGAAGACACCGGCCCGGGCATCTCGGCCGACGAGATCGAGCACATCTTCGAGCCTTTTGCGCGCGGCAGCGAGGCCAGCGCCGCGGCCAGTGGCGGCACCGGCCTGGGCCTGACGATCAGCAAGATGCTGACCGACCTGATGGGCGGCGAACTGACGGTCCGCAGCAAGACAGCGTCGCAGCGGCTGGCCGAGGAATCGGTGGGCACCTTGTTTCGCATCCGCCTCTTCTTGCCCGAGGTGCAAGGCGCGGTGTCGGCCGTCGCGTTGCCGCGCGCCAGCCGCATCGGCTATCGCGGCGAGCCGCGCCGGGTGCTGATCGTTGATAACGAGGAGGTTGAGCGCACGCTGCTCGTCGCGATGCTGCAGCCCTTGGACTTCGAGCTGCGGCAGGCGATCTCCGGGCATGACTGCCTGGCGATGATCTCCGGTTTCGTGCCGCATGCCATCCTGATGGACTTGGCGATGCCTGGCATCGATGGCTGGACCACGGTGCGCGAGATTCGGTCGCAGGGCTTGAGCCATGCACCGATCGCCATCGTGTCGGGCAATGCCTTCGATCGGAACCTCGACAACGACGTGGGTATCCGCCCGGAAGACTTTGTGCTGAAGCCAGTGCGTGTCAATGAGCTGCTCGACTGGCTGGGTTCGCGCCTGGGTCTGGAATGGATCGAGCTACCGCGGGCGGCCGAGCCGGCGCAGGTGCCGATGCCCTGGGTGTTGCCCGGCGAGGCAGATCTGAAAGCCTTGCAAGCGCTGATCGACCTGGGTTACTTTCGCGGCATCGTCAGGAAGCTCGATGACATCGACAGCGACAATGCGGCCCATGCCGGCTTCGTCGCTCACCTGCGCGGCCTGGCGCATAACTTCCAGCTTGATGCGATGAGCAGCATCGTGCGCAAGGCGCTCCATGACCCATCCACCTCCTGATCTCGACCGGCTTCCCGACCGCAGCGCGTCCGATGTCGTGCTGATCGTCGATGACGTGCCCGACAACCTGTCGCTGCTGCACGATGCCCTCGATGAAGCGGGTTATACGGTGCTGGTCGCGACCCATGGCGAGGCCGCTTTGCAGCGCGCGCTGCAGGCGCTGCCCGATGTCGTGTTGCTGGATGCGGTGATGCCCGGCATGGATGGCTTCGCAGTGGCGCGGGCCTTGAAAGCGCAAGCCGAGACTGCGCACATACCAATCATCTTCATGACCGGGCTGACCGAGACCGAGCATGTGGTGGCGGCGTTTCAGGCCGGTGGCGTGGACTACGTGACCAAGCCGATTCGCCCGCAGGAGGTGTTGGCGCGCATGGCGGTCCACATGCAGAGCGCGCGCCAGGCCAGGCAGGCCCGCAATGCCCTCGATGCCTTTGGTCACGCCACGATGGCGATCCACGTCAACGATGGCCTCGATGCCGGCCGCGCGGTGTGGCAGACGGCACTCGCCCGGCAACTGATGCAGGCTTATTTCGAAGCGCCCGCCGGGCTGGTACCGCAGGCGATGCTCGACTGGCTGCGAGCGCAGACGGCGCTCACGGCCGCCGGGAAGGAGCCGACCTCCTGGACGGTTGATCGCAGCGTCGACGGCAAGGTTCGCCAACTCGTGTTTTCATTGCAGCAACGCACCAGCGACGATGACTGGCTGATCGTGATGCGCGAGGTGTCGGATGCGGCCGTGGTGGATGCGTTGCTGCAGGCCTTCAAGCTGACGATGCGCGAGGCCGAAGTGCTGTATTGGGTCGTCAAGGGCAAGACCAACCGCGACATCGGCGACATCCTCGGCAGCAGCCCGGCGACGGTCAAAAAACAGCTCGAGCACGTGTTCGAAAAGCTCGGTGTGGAAACGCGCAACGCGGCGGCGTCGCTTGCGATAACGAAAGTGCGTTTGCTCGCGCCCTGGCATGGCAACTGACGCAGGTAGCAGGGTTTTAACGCGGCCATGATGCAATACACGGCATGAAAGACGACATCAAGAAGACGCGCAAGCGTCTGGAAGAACTGAAGGAGATGCACCTCACCGGCTTTCTGGACGATGCCCAGTACGCCGAAGCGGTCGCGCATCTGGAGCGCAAGCTGATCGATGCGGTGATGAGCGATCCAATCACCGAAATCAAGGTGCCTGTGGCGGCGCAGGTCGATGCGCCTCGCCCCGAAGAAGCGCCGCTGAAACCACCTCGCGCCAGGCCGGCGAAGTGGCCCTGGTTTGGCGCGATCGCGGTGGTGTTCGTGCTGGCGGTGGCCGGTGCAGGCTGGAAATTCTCACGAGGCCGTTCGGATTCGTCCATCAGCGACATCGTTCGCCTGAGCGCTTCGCAGCGGCAAGCGATGACCCCGGAGCAGCTGGGTGCCGCCGCGGGCAAGCTGGCCAAACGTGTTGAAGACCAACCGAACGATGCCGACGCCTGGGCCGCACTGGCCCGCATCGACACCACGCTGAATCGTCACGCCAAAGCCGCGTTGGCCTATGAAAAGGCGGTGGCCTTGAGAAACACCGATGCCGGATTGCTGGCCGAACTGGCCGAGGCACGGGCCACCATCAACAACGGCAGCCTGAGTGGCGAGCCGACCGAGCTGATCCAGCGGGCGCTGGCGTTGGAGCCTGCCAATGCCAAGGCCTTGTCGCTGGCTGCGACTGCGGCGTTCGAGCGCAAGGACTATGCGGCTGCGGTGGCTTATTGGGACAAGATCATCGAGATCTCGCCCGACGGTGCGCTGGCCCAGAAGGCCCGCGGCTTGTTGGCGGATGTGCGGCAGCTGGCCGCAGCGGCGCCTGCCGGCGCCAGCACGTCGGCCTCGGGCACGGCGGCCAGCGGCACGGAAATTCGCGGTACGGTGAGCTTGTCGCCGGAACTGTCGGCGCGCGTCAGTTCGACCGACACTTTGTTCGTCTATGCGCGTGCGGTGGATGGCCCGCTGCCCTTGGCCGTGATCCGCAAGCAGGTCAAGGATTTGCCGCTGGAGTTCAAGCTCGACGACAGCATGGCGATGTGGCCGTCGGCCAAGGTGTCGACCGCGTCGCAGGTGGTGGTGACGGCCCGCATCAGCAAGAGCGGAGAAGGGCAGCCGAAGAATGGCGACCTCCAAGGCCAATCGCAGCCGGTCGTGGCCGGTGCCAGTGGGCTTCAGATCGAGATCGATGCGGTGATCAAGAAATAGGATTTGTGGCGCTTGGGCAGTGTGTTCGCTCTGTTCGCCCTGTCTGCGCTAACGGCACAGCAACACGCATCGATCCGAGCACTCCAGCTTGGCAGATCATTTTTTTGTTGTCGATGCTAAAGCGATCTGTCGACACATGCGACACCCGAATCCGGTCAACAAAAAAGCCGTGCAGCGATGCACGGCTTTGATCAGGAATCGAATCGGAAGTGAGCGTCTTGCGATGCACTCGATTCAGATGGGCGACAGCACGAAGTCGCCGGCTTCATGCCCCGCGAAACCGATCGGCGCATATTGTGGTGTCTGCTGAATCTTCAATCGTTTGGCGAGGTGCGCAAAACGCGACGACACGGATTGGTGCAGTTCCTGAGCCGCGACCGGTGAATTCACCTTGGTCAGCACGTCCAGCAGGCTGCGCGCGAACAATGAGTGCTCCACGCTTCCGCCATCAACCACGGGCTCCAATCCGCCGGAGGTCATGGCGACCCGGGCGCGCTGCCGGGTCAGTTGCTTGAGCGGGTTGATGCGTTGTTCCAGGCTCAGGGCCTGGTCCACCGCCGGTACCAAAGAGCGTGTCAAGGTGCCCGAATAGCACGAGTCGGCAATCACCAGAACATGGCGAGCCGTCATCGCCGAAAGTTGATCGGTCACATCGATCACCGAGACCCATTGCGACAGGTCTTTTTCATCGCCGTCCACGGGGATCCAATAACCTCGCGCGGTGACGGGGTCCATCTGGCCATGGCCGGCGTAATACACCACCACTTGATCCTGCGGCCCGGCTTGCTGGCGCAAGCGGCTCAATGCCGCCAGCAGCTGTTGGCGCGTGACGTCTTGCAGCACCGTGGTGTCAAAGCCGAATCGCTGCTTCAACAGGTCTGCGATGGCTTGTGCATCTGCGCGAGGTGTTTCGAGCTTGGCCCAATGCTGGTACTGCTGATTCGCGATGATCAAGGCCAGGCGTTTGCCTGACAGCAGCGGCTGCGCTGGCTTCGTGACAACAGATGCCTTCAGGACTTCAGTGGACGCCAGTGCATTCGCCGAAGCGGCGCCGGAGGCCGCCGTTGCGGTCAGCGGAGCCGAGCGTTGGATGAGCGTCAATTCCGACTGGGCCTGCTCGCCGCCTTCACCTTCTGCCTGAACCAGCACCGTGGTTCGGTCATCACCGACCACGACCGGCACGCTCAACAGGCCTTGAGCATCTGGTGTTTGGCTCTTGCCATTCACGCGCACTGACTTGACGCCGGTTGCGCCCGCCACGCGCACGACCACCTCCAACGGGCCGGCGGCGCTTTCCAGCACCACCGGGCTTCCGCTGGTGCGCGGCAGCGGTGTTGCGCCAACAGGCGATACGAAGTCCACACGCAAGGCTTCTTCTCGCTGTACCGACAAGCCGGCGACCATGCCGCCACTGGCCTTGGTGACGAGATCGGCGACGCGGCTGAAAGTGTCTGTCGATGAAGCGGCTTTGCTGCCTGCCGCCGAAGCTGTTTGGCTGAGCAACCCGGCGAGGCTCACCATCGATCGCGCATCACCCTGGGCCGCGGCTTTTTCGTACCAAGACTTGGCCAGCGCCTTATCGCCGCGCTGATCAAACAATTCGCCCAAGGTGGTTTGAGCGTCGGGGATGCCTTCAGACGCCATCGGTAACCACATCTTGATGGCTGCGCTGTAGTCCTGGGGTTCGACATACTCGCCGCCGCCAGCCTGGCATTGCGCTGGAGACAGCTTGACCGTGCGGCGGGGCGTGACACTTGTGCTGAACGCGCCGAGGCGGCGCACTTGCCCAGGCAGTACGCAGTGCACCCAGGTGGCCTGATCGGCCGACGCATCGCTTGGTTTGTCGGCAGCCCCCACCAGGCTGCTGGAGATCAGGCACAACAAGCCCAAAGAGGTGGCGACGGTGGTTTGGCGAAGGGACGACATCGACATGATGGTGACTGGCTTCAGCCTGCGCGGAACTGAACTCGGCGGTTCACGGCGCTGAAGGGGTCGGCTTTGTCCAGTGGCTTGTGCGAACCTTTGCCTTCCACCGACAACAGCGTGACCGGCAATTTCTTGAAGCCCACCAGATAGGTGCGGACCGCGGCGGCGCGGCGGTACGACAAGGTTTCGTTGTAGCTCGAACTGCCTTTGGCATCCGTATGGCCTTCGATCACAACCTTGACCGTGCCTTCAGTCAGGCGGATGCCCTCGGCAATGACGTCCAGTTGCTCTTTGGCCTTGGGTGTGAGTACCGCTGATGCGAATTCGAACTGCACAGGTACTGACACCGCACTGGCTTCAGTGACGGTCTTCGTGGCCGTTTGTTCCAGCAAATCAAATGGTGACTTGCCGCGGGGTGTCTGGCCTCGCAGCACGATGTTCTCGCTGGCACCGCGCGACAGGATGTCGGCAATGTCTTGCGCTGACGGGGCCTGGCCGGGTTCATAGACCATCACGTTTTGCGCTTGTGCAAGCGTTGCTACCAAGGCAATGGTCATGGAGGCGGCGAAACGAACACACGAACGCTTGTCAAGG
>CAHJWV010000059.1 GCA_903643055.1 Burkholderiales bacterium
GCCCCATTGTTTGCCGTCGCCAAGCAAGGCTTCAAAGCGTGGCGTGTCTTGGGGTGTGCTGATCAGCAGGATGTCGCGAATGCCGGCGAGCATCAGCGTTGCCAGCGGGTAATAGACCATCGGCTTGTCGTACACCGGCAGCAACTGTTTGCTGATGGCCAGGGTGGCCGGGTGCAGCCGGGTGCCGGAGCCGCCGGCCAAGATGATGCCTTTGCGAGAAGGGGTGCTCATGTGCTTCTTTCGGTTCCGGCTCAGCCGAGGAATTCGGTCAGCATGCGATCGACACCGCTCTGCCAGGGGGGCAGGGTCAGGCCGAACAATTGCTGCAGTTTTTGGATGTTCAAGCGGGAGTTGGCCGGGCGTTTGGCCGCCGTTGGAAATGCACTGGTCGCTACCGGCTCGATCGCGTCAGGGCTCACCTTAACGGGCTGCCCTGCGCGGCGGGCGAAGTCCACCACATGCTGTGCATAGCCATGCCAGCTGGTCTCGCCCGCAGCCGCTGCGTGATAGGTGCCTGCGAGTTCGGGCTGAAACGCTGCGCTGCGCAGCGCATGCGCGGTGATGTCGGCCAGCAGCTCGGCACCCGTGGGCGCGCCGAACTGGTCGTTGATCACCGTCAAGCGATCGCGCTCTTTGGCCAGCCGCAGCATGGTTTTTGCAAAGTTGCCGCCGCGTGCGGCATAGACCCAGCTGGTGCGAAAGATCAGGTGCTTGCAGGCGCTGGCGCGAATGGCTTGTTCGCCTTCGAGTTTCGTCTGGCCATAAACGCTCAGCGGGCCGGTGGGGGAATCTTCAATCCAGGGGGCGGTGCCGCTTCCATCGAACACATAGTCGGAGCTGTAGTGAACGAGCCAGGCGCCGCAGGCTGCGGCCTCACGGGCCAGCACGCCAGGCGCCGCGGCGTTGATCGTTCGAGCCACATCGGGTTCGCTTTCGGCTTGGTCGACGGCGGTATGGGCGGCGGCGTTGACGATGATGTCAGGTGCGACCGCACGAACCGTGGCCGCGAGGGCCTCCGGTTTCATGAAATTGCCATTCAATGGGCTGGTGCTGCTGGAGTCCAGCGCAATCAGTTCGCCCAGCGGGCCCAGTGCGCGTTGCAGTTCCCAACCCACTTGGCCGTTCTTGCCGAATAACAAGATTTTCATGGTTGGCTGCGGCCGGTGTAATTCTGGTCGACCCATTCGCGGTAGGTGCCGCTTTGCACGCGTGCGACCCAGTCGGTGTGATCGAGATACCAGCGCACGGTTTTGCGAATGCCCGTCTCGAAGGTCTCGGCCGGGCGCCAGCCGAGCTCGCGCTCGAGCTTGCGGGCATCGATGGCATAACGCCGATCGTGACCGGGGCGATCGGTCACATGGGTGATCAGGCGGCTGTAGCTGCCAGCGGCATCGGGCTTCATTTCATCGAGCAGGGCGCAGATCGTGTGCACGATGTCGATGTTGGCCTTTTCGTTCCAGCCGCCGACGTTGTAGGTTTCACCGACCGTGCCGCGCACAAGCACCTCGCGAATCGCTGCGCAGTGGTCTTTGACGTAAAGCCAGTCGCGAATCTGGTGACCATCGCCGTAGACCGGCAAGGCCTTGCCGGCGAGCGCGTTGACGATCATCAGAGGGATCAGCTTTTCCGGGAAGTGATAGGGGCCGTAATTGTTGCTGCAGTTCGTCGTCAGCACGGGCAGGCCGTAGGTATGGTGCCAAGCGCGCACCAGGTGATCGCTGGCAGCTTTGCTTGCGGAGTACGGGCTGTTCGGTTCGTACAGATGCGTTTCGGTAAATGGCGCATCGCCGGGCTTCAGCGAACCATAGACCTCATCGGTCGACACATGATGGAAGCGGAATGCCGATCGGCTGGCTTCGTCCAACTGCGACCAATAGCCGCGCGCCGCTTCGAGCAGCGTAAAGGTACCTTGGACGTTGGTTTGCACGAAAGCGCCAGGGCCGTGGATGCTGCGATCGACATGGCTCTCGGCGGCGAAATGAACGATGGCGCGCGGGCGATGTTCGGCAAACAGGCGGTCGACCAGAGACCGGTCGCAGATGTCGCCCTGGGCAAAGATGTGCCTCCCATCCCCCTGCAGCGATCTCAGGCTTTCGAGGTTACCTGCGTAGGTGAGCGCATCCAGATTGACCACCGGTTCGCCGATGGTTTCAATCCAGTCAAGCACGAAATTAGCACCGATGAAGCCGGCGCCGCCAGTGACGAGAATCATGTAAGGAGGCCTGGGCGATGACCATCGCAGGCTGTGGAATCGGAATCGGCGGATTCTAATTGCCAGATTTTCATATTTAACGGCTCGTCCTACAGACAGGGGATAATCAGGTATGACCGAAAACCATCTTGACCCCATTGACAGCGCGCTTGCCACGGAAAGCGCTGAGCATGCCGTGCCCAGCAACATGGAATTTTCCGCATTGGGTTTGGATCCTCTGCTGGAGCGAGCCATCGTCGATTCGGGTTACACCACGATGACGCCGATCCAGGCGAAGGCGATTCCGATTGTCCTGGCCGGGCGAGACGTGATGGGCGCGGCCCAGACGGGTACCGGTAAGACGGCGGCGTTTTCGCTTCCGTTGTTGCAAAAGATGCTCAAGCACGAGAACGGCAGCGCCTCGCCGGCCCGTCACCCGGTTCGTGCGCTGGTGCTGGCGCCCACGCGCGAGCTAGCCGATCAGGTCGCCAAGAACGTCAAGGCCTATTCAAAGCACACCAAGCTGCGGGCGATGGTGGTGTTTGGCGGCATCGACATGAAGCCGCAGACGCTCGAACTCAAAACCGGCGTCGAGGTGTTGATCGCAACGCCGGGGCGTTTGCTGGATCACATCGAAGCCAAGAACTGTGTGCTGAACCAAGTCGAGTACGTCGTGCTTGATGAGGCCGATCGCATGCTCGATATCGGTTTCTTGCCCGATCTGCAGCGCATCCTTAGCTACCTGCCGAAGCAGCGCCAGACGCTGTTGTTCTCGGCCACGTTCTCGCCTGAAATCAAGCGTCTGGCCGAAAGCTATCTGCAAGATCCGGTGTTGGTTGAAGTGGCCAGGCCGAACGCGACCGCAGCGACGGTGGAGCAGCGTTTCTACAGTGTCAGTACCGATGACAAGCGGGCTGCAGTCTGCAAGGTGCTCAAAGACCGCGGCGTCAAACAGGCCATCGTGTTCGTCAATTCCAAGTTGGGTTGTGCACGTTTGGCGCGATCGCTTGAGCACGATGGTTTGAAGACGAACGCTTTGCATGGCGACAAATCGCAAGATGAACGCTTGAAAGCACTGGATGCGTTCAAGCGCGGTGAGGTGGATGTTCTGGTGTGTACCGACGTGGCCGCACGCGGCCTCGATATTGCGGATCTGCCGGCCGTCTTTAATTTCGACGTGCCCTTCAATGCAGAAGATTACGTGCACCGCATTGGCCGAACAGGACGCGCGGGCGCATCAGGCATCGCGGTGACCTTGGTGACTCGTGATGACACTCGACTGATCGGTGACATCGAAAAGCTGATCAAGAAAAAGATCGAACTGGAACCGCTGGAGCTGGACGAAGCCCGCCCGCCACGCGAAGAGCGCCCACGCCGGCCCCGGGAAGACGATGCCTCTTCGTCGCGTCCGGCAGCAAGAAGCTATTCACCAGCGCCCCCACGGGCCTCCCGCGATCCCTTCTTTGACAAGCCCTACGAGCCTAGCAGTACGGCCGATCCGGCTTGGGATACCAAGGCGGCCGTGGCAACGCCGGGCCGGTTGTCTTCCAACATCAAACCTAAGAAGAAGTTGGCTGCGCTGTTTGACGCGAAGACCTGGAGTTGATTCGGTCAAGGCCTGGCGGCGGCGAACAGCCGCCTGTGAGTGCTTCGTCAGGCTGCGAGCAGGCTGAACACCGCAGGCACATCGGCCGGTAACGTCGATGGCGTCTTTTTCCAGCGGGCCACGGTATCTGTGCGGGACCAGGCCTGCGGCAAGGTCAGCCCGCAGCTGACCGACAGCAGCGTATCGGCCCGCAGATGGGCGAGTGCTGCGCTCATCAGCGCTTCGTTGCGGTAAGGCGTTTCAATCATCAGCTGCGTCTGTGACGCGCGTTTCGACAGTGTCTCCAATTCGCGCAAGCGGTTCGCGCGCTCGCTGCTGTCCACCGGCAGATAACCCACGAAAGCGAAGCTCTGTCCATTCAGCCCGCTGGCGGCCAGCGCGAGCAGCAGGGAGCTGGGGCCGGACAGCGGAACCACCTGAATATGCAAGGCGTGTGCAGCCTGCACCAGTGCAGCACCTGGATCGGCGATGGCCGGCAGGCCGGCCTCTGAAATCAGCCCGATGTCATGGCCATGAAGCGCTGCTTGCAACAAGGGGCTGAGGTCGGGCGGCGCGCTGATGCGAGCCCCTTTTGCAGGCCTTGGAAGCTCGATGATGGACAGGCTTTGGAGCGTTTGTGCCAGCGGAATGATCGCGTCGACGCGCTTCAGAAAAGCGCGCGTGGTCTTGGCGTTTTCGGCCACCCAATGGCCCAGCCGCGCTGCAAGGCGGATGACGCCCAGCGGCAGCACCTCTTGCAAATCGCCATCGCTGGTAACGCCGAAGTCCAGCGTATTGGGGACGAGATAAAGCTTTCCGTGCCTATCACTCATGGCAGAAGCGGGTTGATGCCGGCGGCACGCAGCAATTCGCAGGTTTTGATCAGCGGCAGGCCGACCAGTGCGGTGGGATCGTCTGACTCGATCGATGACAGCAAGGTGATCCCCAGGCCTTCGGACTTCGCGCTGCCCGCGCAGTCATACGGCTCTTCAGCGCGAAGGTAGTTTTCGATCTCTGCATCGCTCAGATTGCGAAACCTCACCGTGACAGCGACGAGTGCCGCCGCTTCGTAGTTGACGATGGCATGAACCACAGCCACCGCGGTTTGGAAAACCACCGCTTTGCCGCGCATCGCGCGCAGCTGCTCGACGGCCTTATCGTGCTGACCGGGCTTGCCGATCGATTGGCCATCGAGGTCGGCAACTTGATCGGAGCCGATCACAACGGAGTCAGGGTGCCGTACTGCGACGGCGCGCGCTTTGGCGATGGCCAAGCGCATAGCAAGGTCTGCCGGTGCTTCACCAGCAAGCGGCGTTTCATCGGTATGGGGTGCGTGAACATCGAAAGGCAGGCGCAGGCGTTCCAGCATGTCGCGCCGATAGCGGGATGTGGAGCCGAGGATCAAAGGGGGCCGTGTTGTCATGGCCGGATTGTCCCATCGCGGCGCGAGGGCGCTCTCTGGCCGCTCGTACACTGAGCGCATGAAATCGCGTGACTTCGACCCCTTGAAGCTCGACATCGAGCCCTTTGCAAAAGATGCCGTTCAACTGGAAGGCGAGTGGCCTTCCCATGAGCTGGATCGCTTGATTGAAGCCACCCCACCGGAATCGCGAGATGCTTCGGCACCTGTGGCTTGGCAAGCCCGCGGCGAATACCGGCAGTCTCGTGGCAATGCGCCGCAGCTCTGGGTGCATCTGAAAGCTTCGACCTCGGTCACGCTGCAGTGTCAGCGCTGCCTGCAGCCTGTCGATGTGCCGGTGGCTGCGGATCGCTCGTTCTTGTTTGTGCATGGCGAAGATGCGGCGGCGGCCTTGGATGCAGAAAGCGAAGACGACGTGCTGGCTGTTTCCCGAGCCTTCAATTTGCAGGATCTGATCGAAGACGAGCTGCTTCTGGAGTTGCCACTCGTGCCCCGCCATGAGGTCTGCCCGCAGCCCTTGCGCGCGCTGTCCGAAGAATTGCCCGAGGACGAAGATCCGGCGCCGCACCCGTTTGCAGCTTTGGCTGCGCTGAAGCGCGGCGGTTTGCCGAATTGACTGTCGGCCCAGAATGCCTGCTATGATCGCAGGCTTTTCCGACCAGGTGCAATTCATGCACCACCCCCTGGCTCCTGTGAGAGTGTCAGGAGATCTAAGGAGCATTTCATGGCCGTTCAGCAAAACAAGAAGTCGCCTTCCAAGCGTGGCATGCACCGTTCGCACAACGCGTTGGTGACCCCAGGTACCGCAATCGAATCGACGACCGGTGAAACGCATCTGCGTCACCACGTCAGCCCCAACGGTTTTTATCGTGGGCGCAAGATTTTCAAGACCAAGGCTGACGCCTAAAGTCTTATTCTGGGCGAGGCCTGTCCGCGTTTGCGCGTCACGGGCTGCATGCTTGAGTTTTTGATCTCACCCGGCCTGCATCACGTTGCAGTGTCGGGTGTTTGTTTTTCTGCCTGTCAGCATTCATGAATTCCTCTGTGTCGCTGGTTGCCAACGATGCGGTTCGCTTGGCCATTGACTGCATGGGCGGTGACCACGGGCCCTCTGTGACGCTGCCTGCCTGCCAAGCTTTTCTGGCCGCCCATACGAAGGCTGAATTGATTCTGGTCGGGCGAGCAGAGGCGCTGGCGCCGGCCGCGAATTGGGCGCGCTGCACCATCGTCGCGGCCACCGAGGTCGTCGAGATGGACGATCCGATCGAGGTGGCATTGCGGCGCAAGAAGGACTCTTCCTTGCGCATCGCGCTCAGCCAGCTCAAGGCAGGCCCGAATGGCGAGGCCGCGCCTGCCGATGTGTGCGTGTCTGCGGGCAATACCGGCGCCTTGATGGCGCTGGCGCGCTATCTATTGAAGACATTGGACGGCATTGATCGACCTGCGATTGCCAGCGTGATGCCCAACGAGCGCGATGGATTCACGACGATCCTTGATCTCGGCGCGAATGTGGATTGCACGCCAGAGCATCTGCTGCAGTTCGCCATCATGGGCAGTGCCTTGGTGACGGCAGTGGAAGGCAAGGCCAGCCCGACGGTGGGTCTGCTCAACATCGGCGAAGAAATCATCAAGGGCAACGAGACCATCAAGCGTGCCAGCGAACTTCTTCGTGGCGCGGCGGCCGGCGGTCATCTGAATTTCTACGGCAACGTGGAAGGCAACGACATCTTCAAGGGCACGACCGATGTGGTCGTCTGCGACGGCTTTGTTGGCAACGTCGCATTGAAGACCGTCGAAGGTATGGTTGCAACACTGGTCGGTTTCATCAAACAGGAATTCGGGCGCAACATCTTCACCAAGATGGCAGCCGTTGCTGCATTGCCAGTTCTCAAAAGCTTGAAGAAGCGGATTGATCCGCGCAGATACAACGGCGCGGCGCTTTTGGGCCTGCGTGGTTTGGTGTTCAAGAGCCACGGATCGGCTGATGCCTTTGCTTTCGAGGGTGCGTTGAATCGCGCTTATGATGCGGCCCGAAATCACCTGCTTGAGCGGGTTCACGATCAGATCAGCGACACCCTTCAAGCCATGCCATCGGCGCCTCACGCGAACGAGCGGGCCGCGCCAGGTGCCGCTCTAGCCGCATGACATCACCTTCATCCGCACGATATTCACGCATCACCGGCACGGGAAGTTTTCTCCCACCTCGTCGCGTCAGCAACGTTGAATTGGCGGCTGAATTGGCGGCCAGGGATGTCGAGACTTCTGATGATTGGATCGTGGCACGCACCGGCATCCGGGCGCGCTACTTCGCCGAAGCCGACGTGCCATGCAGCGATCTGGCAACCGCCGCGGCGCGTCATGCGGTTGATGCTGCGGGGCTGGATGTTTCGCAAATCGACCTGATCATCGTGGCCACGTCGACGCCTGACATGGTGTTTCCGTCGACCGCCTGCATTGTCCAACGCAAGCTGGGCATTCAAGGCTGCGCAGCCTTTGATGTGCAAGCGGTGTGTTCGGGCTTTGTTTATGCACTGACCGTTGCGGATTCGATGATTCGAACGGGTGCTGCCAGCAAGGCGCTTGTCATTGGCGCGGAGGTCTTCTCACGCATTCTCGATTTTACCGACAGAACCACCTGCGTGCTGTTTGGCGATGGTGCCGGTGCTGTGGTGCTGGAGGCGAGCGATACGCCCGGCATTCTTGCAACGGAGTTGCATGCTGATGGACGCTATGCAGACATCCTGTGCACGCCAGGTTCCGTGTCGGGCGGCAAGGTGCTGGGCGATCCTTTCTTGAAGATGGATGGCCAGGCCGTTTTCAAGTTGGCAGTTGGCGTGCTTGAAGAGGTGGCGCGCTCGGTGCTGGTGAAGGCGGGTCGCTCGGACGGCGACATCGACTGGTTGATTCCGCATCAGGCCAACATCCGCATCATGCAAAGCACGGCGAAGAAGCTGAAGCTTCCGCTCGACAAGCTGATCGTCACCGTCGACGAACACGGCAATACCTCAGCGGCTTCGATCCCGCTTGCGCTTGATACCGCCGTGCGTGCCGGCACCATTCGCCCTCATGACACAGTCATGCTCGAAGGCGTGGGTGGTGGGTTCACCTGGGGCGCCGTTCTGCTCGATTTTTGAGCCAGCCGCTCCTGTTTTGATTTGCTGCGAGAGCATCGCCATGACTCCATTTGCATTCGTTTTTCCCGGGCAGGGTTCGCAGGCCGTTGGCATGCTGGACGCTTGGGGCGATCACCCTTCCGTTCGCGATACGTTGGCCGAGGCGGCTGAAGCCCTGGGTGAAGATGTCGCCGGGATCATTGCCCAAGGTCCCAAGGAAACGCTGGATCTGACGGCCAATACCCAGCCCTACATGTTGACGGCAGGTGTTGCTTGCCTGCGTGCCTGGCTGGCCGAAACGGGCGCGCAACCTGCCGTTGTGGCTGGGCACTCGCTGGGCGAATACACGGCGCTGGTGGCAGCGGGCAGCTTGAGCTTGAGCGAAGCGCTGCCACTGGTTCGCTTTCGCGCGCAAGCGATGCAAGAGGCGGTGCCCGCAGGGCAGGGCAGCATGGCCGCCATCCTGGGGCTCGATGCCCAGACCGTTCGCGATGGCTGTGCGGAAGTCTCGGCCACGGTTGGTGAGTCGGTGGAAGCGGCCAATTTCAATGATCCGAAGCAGA
>CAHJWV010000060.1 GCA_903643055.1 Burkholderiales bacterium
GAAAGCCCCTGCGTCTCGCGCCAACACCCCGGCGCGAGGCGCTTTACCTTGCGGCGGCTACCGCCTGCCGACATTTCAGAGGCTCCCATGACCCAACCTTCCCTTCCAGCGGTACTCGAACTGATCGGCAACACGCCGCTCGTGCAGGTCACGCGGCTCGATACCGGCCTGTGCACGCTGTTCCTGAAGCTCGAATCGCAAAACCCGGGCGGCTCGATCAAAGACCGCGTCGCGCTGTCGATGATCGATGCCGCCGAGCGCGACGGCCGCCTGAAGCCGGGCGGCACCGTGGTGGAAGCGACCGCCGGCAACACCGGTCTGGGTCTGGCGCTGGTTGCACGCGCCAAGGGTTACCGGGTGGTGCTGGTGGTGCCCGACAAGATGTCAACCGAGAAGGTGCTGCACCTGAAGGCGCTGGGCGCCGAAGTGCATGGCACGCGCTCGGATGTTGGCAAAGGCCACCCCGAGTACTACCAGGATGTGGCCGCGCGCCTGGCCCAAGACATTCCCGGCGCGTTTTTCGCCGATCAATTCAATAACCCGGCCAATCCGCTGGCGCATGAGCAGGGCACCGGCCCGGAAATCTGGGAGCAGACCGGCCATGACGTGGATGCGATCGTGGTCGGCGTCGGCTCGGCCGGCACGGTCACGGGTCTGACCCGTTATTTCCGCGGCGTCCAGCCCGAGCTGGGCTTTGTGCTGGCCGACCCTGCCGGCTCAATCGTCGCCGAATACACCCGCAGCGGAAAAGTCGGCGAGGCCGGCTCGTGGGCGGTGGAAGGCATCGGTGAAGACTTCATTCCATCGATTGCCGATCTGTCGAGCGTCAAGCAGGCTTACTCGATTACCGACGAAGAGAGCTTTGCCAGCGCACGCGAATTGCTGCGCGCCGAAGGCATTCTGGGCGGCTCATCCACCGGCACGCTGCTCGCGGCGGCGCTGCGTTTCTGCCGTTCGCAAACGGTGCCCAAGCGCGTCGTCAGCTTCGTTTGCGACACCGGCACGCGTTATCTGTCGAAGGTTTACAACGACCAGTGGATGCTTGACCAGGGCCTGCTGGCGCGCCAGCAGCATGGCGATCTGCGCGACCTGATCTCGCGCCGCACCGAAGAGGGCACGGTGATCAGCGTGTCGCCGGAAGACACGCTGCTGCAGGCCTTCCAGCGCATGCGGCTGGCCGATGTCTCGCAGCTGCCGGTGCTGGAGAGTGGGCGGCTGGTCGGGGTGATCGACGAGTCGGACGTGTTGCTCGGCGTGCATGACGATGCGACACACTTTCGCCGCCGGGTGCGCAGCGCGATGACCGATGCGCCGAAAACACTGCGACCATCAGCGTCCTTGCGTGAACTCGAGGCGGTGCTCGACAGCGGCCTTGTGGCCATCGTCGCCGATGAGTTGGGCTTTCATGGCCTCATCACGCGATTCGATCTACTGAACCATCTGCGGAGAACCTTGACATGAGCAACGACGAACGAGCCCTCGGGTTCGGAACGCGCGTGATCCACGCCGGCCAGTCGCCGGACCCCACGACCGGCGCGATCATGCCGCCGATCTATGCCACCTCGACCTTTGTTCAACAAAGCCCCGGCGTGCACAAAGGGCTGGACTACGGACGCTCGCACAACCCGACGCGCTGGGCGCTGGAACGCTGCGTGGCCGATCTGGAAAGCGGCTCCCAAGCCTTTGCGTTTGCATCCGGCCTGGCCGCCATCTCGACGGTGCTCGAACTGCTGGACGCCAATTCGCACATCGTCTCCAGCGACGATCTTTACGGCGGCAGCTTTCGCCTGTTCGAGCGCGTGCGCCGCCGCAGCGCCGGCCACCGCTTCGATTTCGTTGATCTGACAAAGCCTGAAAACTTGCTGGCCGCGCTGAAGCCCGAGACGAAACTGTTGTGGGTCGAAACGCCGACCAACCCCTTGCTGCGACTGGCCGACCTGCGCGCGATCGCCGAGATTTGCCGCAGCCGCAACATCATCGCGGTGGCCGACAACACCTTCGCGAGCCCCTATGTCCAACGCCCGTTGGAGCTGGGTTTCGATGTGGTCGTGCATTCGACGACCAAGTACTTGAACGGCCACTCCGACGTGATTGGCGGCATTGCGGTTGTCGGCCGCGAAAAGCGGCATGAAGAGATCCGCGAGCGGCTCGGCTTCCTGCAGAACTCGGTCGGCGCAATCTCCGGGCCGTTCGACAGCTTCCTGACCTTGCGCGGCGTGAAGACACTGGCCTTGCGCATGGAGCGGCATTGCCGCAGCGCGCTCGACCTCGCGCAATGGCTAACGCAGCAACCGCAGGTGGCGCGCGTGTATTACCCCGGCCTGCCATCGCACCCACAGCATGAGTTGGCTAAGCGCCAGATGAACGGCTTCGGCGGCATGATCTCGCTGGACCTGCGGACCGATCTGGCTGGTGCGCGGCGCTTCCTGGAAGCGGTCCGTATCTTCTCGCTGGCTGAGAGCCTGGGCGGTGTCGAAAGCCTGATCGAGCACCCGGCGCTGATGACGCATGCGTCGATTCCGGAAGCGACACGGGCGACCCTGGGCATCGGCGATTCGCTGGTGCGCTTGTCGGTGGGCGTCGAAGAGATCGACGATCTGCGCCACGATCTTCAGCAGGCCTTGGCCAAGATCTGATTCGTTGAATTTGATCGGCCTGGCCTGGGAAGGCCGAGGTCGATCCATGAATTTCGAGACCCGCGAAAGTTTGTACTGACGCTTCGCTGCAACGGCGTAGATGTGAAGACCTGTAATTGGTGCTTAACCTAGGTTAATAAAAACACCTCGCGCACTAGAGTTCGGACGCGCCAATTTGGAAGCGGTTCCAAAGGCGTGCCCGTTCTTCCTCGGTGAGATGCCGCAGGCAGCGCGGCAGATGCAAAGATCCGAGGAGACATAAGGTGAAAAACAAGCTTCGCGCACCCGCCATTGCTGCGGGTGTCATGGTGTTGAGCATGATGCTGGCGGCCTGCGGTGGAGGGGACAGCGATGACAATCCGCCGCCTCCCAGCCCACCTCCGACCACCGAATTGAAAGACTGGCCTCAGATCACCAGCGCCATTGCCAAGGATGCTGCGCTGGAAGCTCAGATCCAGACCATCGTGAGCGGCCTGAGCACCGCCCAAAAGGTCGGGCAGATGACGCAGCCCGACATCCGCGCGATCACGCCGGAGCAGGTTAAGCAGTACTACATCGGCTCAGTTCTCAATGGCGGCGGCGCCTGGCCTGGCAACAACAAGAAGGCCACGCCCGCCGACTGGCTGGCCCTGGCCGACCAATACTGGCAAGCGTCGATGGACACCGACCTGCCGGTGAAGATCCCGGTCATCTGGGGAACGGACGCCGTTCATGGACACAGCAACGTCTACGGTTCGACCAACTTCCCGCACAACATTGGTCTGGGTGCCGCGAACGACCCGGCGCTGATCGAGCGCATCGGTGAAGCGGTGGCGGCGCAAGTCGTGGCCACCGGCATCGACTGGACTTTCGCGCCCACCTTGGCCGTGGTGCGCGATGACCGTTGGGGCCGCACCTACGAAGGCTTCTCGGAGGACCCGGCGCTGGTGTCGTCGTATGGCGGGCGCTACGTGACCGGCCTGCAAGGCAAGTTCGCAGCGTCGGGCCGGCCGACGGTCGTGGCCACCGCCAAGCACTTCATGGGCGATGGCGGTACCGATCAAGGCAAGGACCAGGGCGAGACCAAGGCCAGCCTGTCCGACATGATCAACATCCACGGCGCGGGCTACTACACGGCGATCGGCGCCGGTGCGCAATCGGTGATGGCGTCGTTCAACAGCTGGACCTGGAAGGGCAATGCGCCCGATGGCACGCCGCTGGACTTCACCAACGCGAAGATGCATGGCAACAAGTACCTGATGACCGACGTGCTGAAAGGCAAGATGGGGTTTGATGGCCTGATCGTCACCGACTGGGACGGCATCGGCCAGGTCAAGTACACCGATGCAGCGGGCGTCACGCGCTCATGCACGAACGCGTCGTGCCCGCCGGCCATCAACGCCGGCATCGACCTGGTGATGGTGCCGAACGACTGGAAGGCGTTCATCACCAACACCATGGCTTCGGTCGAAACGGGCGAGATTCCGATCGAGCGCATCAACGACGCCGTGACCCGCATCCTGCGCGTCAAGCTGCGCTCCGGCCTGTTCAAGCTCGAAGGCAACACGACGATCTCGACCAAGCCCTCGTTGCGCGCTGGCGCGGCCGACCCGAATGCGATGCTTCACCGTGACCTGGCCCGCGAAGCGGTGCGCAAGTCGCTGGTGCTGCTGAAGAACGATGGCGGCGTGCTGCCGCTCAAGCGCGGCGAGAAAATCCTCGTCGTGGGCCGCAGCGCCGACAGCCTGATGGTTCAGCACGGCGGCTGGTCGCTGAGCTGGCAGGGCAGCGACAACGTCAACAGCGATTTCCCGAACGCCGACTCGGTGTTGACCGGCATCAAGGAGGCTGCAGGCGAAGGCAACGTGACCTACTCCGCCACAGCTGCGGGTGTGAACTTCACCGACTACAAGGCGGTGATCGCGGTGCTGGGCGAATCTCCGTACGCCGAAGGCGCGGGCGACATCGGCAAGGCTGGCACGCTCGAACATGCCAAGCGCTACCCGGCGGATCTGGCCGTGCTGAAGGCCGTGTCGGGCAAGAACCTGCCGGTGATTACCGTGCTGATGACGGGCCGCCCGGTATGGATCAACAAGGAGCTGAATCTCAGCGATGCGCTGGTGAACGCCTGGCTGCCCGGCAGTGAAGGCAAGGGCGTGGCCGATGTGCTGTTCCGCAAGGCCGATGGTTCGATTGCCTACGATTTCAGCGGCCGCTTGTCGTATTCCTGGCCGAAGTCGGCTTGCCAGACCTCGCTCAACAAGGGTGACGCCAACTACGATCCGCTGTTTGCTTATGGCTACGGCCTGAGCTACGCCGGCACCGCGCCAGCGCTCGGTAAGGCCTTGGATGAAACCGCACCGGTGCTCGGCTGCGGCCAGACCGCCAACACCGGCCCAGCGGCATCCGACGACCTGGATGTGTTCACGGCCGTGGAAGGCACGCAGTTCAAGCTGTACTACGGTTCGGCAGCGAACTGGACGCTGCCGGTGGGCACCGACCTCAATGCCAAGCTCGTCACCAGCGATGGCTTCCTGAGCGTCGAGACCGCTCAGCTCAACGTGCAGCAAGACGCCAAGCACCTGATCTGGGCCGGCGGGCAAAGCGAATTCAAGGCGATGTCGCTGAAGGCCGATGACCTGTCGGTCAAGATCCCGATCGACTTGAGCAGCTACACCCATCCT
>CAHJWV010000061.1 GCA_903643055.1 Burkholderiales bacterium
CGCCTGCGTTCCACGGGCCAGCATGCCCAGCAGAGAGCTCTTGCCGACGCCGCTGCCGGCAAACAAACCGATGCGCTGGCCTTTGGCCAAGGACAGCAGGCCATCGATGGCCTTGACGCCGGTGGGCATCACGGTGTCGACCCGGCTGCGCTGCAGCACGGCCGGCGGTGGCCCTTGCAGCGGCCGATGCGATGCCGCTCGAACGGGGCCCTTGCCGTCGATCGGTGCGCCGAAGGCATCGACCACCCGGCCGAGCAAATCGCTGCCGTCGGGCACGCGGGCGGCGCTGCCGGTCGCGATGACGCGGGTACCGATGGCCACGCCGGTCAGGTCGCCATAAGGCATCAGCAAGGTGCGCCCGGCGCCGAAGCCGACCACTTCGGCCAGCAAGGCCTTATCTGCCGAGCCGTGCTCGATGCGGCAGACCTCGCCGATCTGTGCGGCCGGGCCAATGGCTTCGATCGCGGCACCGCGAATCTGCGTGACGCGGCCGACGCGCGCCACCAGATCGCTCTCTCGCAAGGCTTGCAGCAAGGCACTCATGCGTGATCAGTCCAACGCCGCGTTGCCGGCCGCGCACCACGCGGCATGAAGCCGCTGCAGCTGGGTCGACAGCGTGCCGTCGAACTGCCCAGCCTCGGTCTCGACCTGGCAGCCGCCCAGCGCGATCGTGTCATCGGATTGCAGCGTCAGGCTCGGGCCACCAGGCAGGCTCCATGTCTCGTTGCCCTCCTCGGCCAGTAGGCGCCGGTCGCGCGGGTGCACGCGCACGATTGCGCCGGTGCCGGCCCGGGCGTCACGGCACACGCGGTCAACGATGCCGAGCATGAATTCGCGTTGCCCTGCCAACTCGCCGGCGATGCGGCAGACGGCCGCGAAGGCCAGCGTGCCGATTTCAGTTTGATCTGATGCGATGGCTTCGGCGTGGGCCTGCTGCAAGCGGGGCAGCAGCGCGGCATGGCGCTGGCGCAGTTCCGCTTCGAGGTCGGCCGTGGCGCGCTGGCCGGCCGCCTGCGCTTGTGCCAAGCCTTGTGCCATGCCTTCCGCAAAGCCTTCGCCGCGGGCCGCTTCACGCTCGAGCGCCAACGCGTCGCGTTGCTGCGCCTGCCATTCGGCGCGCAGGTCTTGTTCGATGCTGAGGCGCAGGGCGGCCATGTCGACCGCTGGATGAGGCGCGGCGAGGCCTTCCGATGCGATCGACACATGGCCGTTGCCGCCCACGGCCCGCAGGCCCGACGCGGTCGCGGGCAAGGCCGCACCCGGGATGGACGGCGTGGCCAGCACGGTGCGGCCGATGATCAGCCGCGATGCGGGAATCACCTTGTCCATCGCAGCCACCTTTTCCAGCCTGGCCGGCCTGTGAGTGCCGGGGCAGGTCCGGCTGAGCGCGCGAGGGCATCGCGCTGCGCGCGTTCGATCAGCCGGGTGCACAGGGCTTGCGCCACGGCGGGTGCCACCGGCGCGTCGGCCCCGGAGGTCACGAGGCTCAGCACACCTTCGCGCCGTCTGGCATCGAGGCCGGCGAGGAAATCCGCACGCCAGGGCCAATCCGAAACACGCAGCAGCAAAGCCAAGGTCGCGGACTGGGCATCGTTCAACGCCGCGAGCAGGCGACTCAGCGGCAACGGCCCGATGCGTTCGATCGCGCTCGGCTCGACACGCGGTGCCCGCAGTGCTTCCAGTTGCGGATGAGCCAGGCGCGGAATGCCCAACGCCGCCAGCTCGGCCAGCATCGGTTCGACCTGTGCACGCTCATCGGCATCGAGCCGCGCCAGCACTTGCGTGCGGGCGGCATCGGGCAGGCCGTGGACCAGCAAGGCCGCCTCGCGGGCGCGTGTCGTGCTCATCGCGCCGGCCCGTCGCCGCGCAGCCAGGCGCGCACTTGTGCGGTGGTGGCGTCGATGTCGACTGGCGCGTTGGCCGCCACCGTGGTCGAAGCCTGGCGCTTGCGTGCGAGCCAGGTCGAGCCGAGCGCGAGCGCGCCCAGCACCAGCAGCACCGGCCAATCCATCAGGCGGCTGCCTTCTTTCGCTTCGGCGTGATCGCTGCCATGGATCTCCGTGGAGCCCGTCGGCTGGGCCAGGTCCTGCGGCGCGTCTGGCTTCGCCGAGGGCCGGATCGGTGCCGCTGTCGACGCCAGCGCGGGCAGCAGCACCACGGCCACCGAGTCGCCACGCGTGCGGTCGAGCCCGGCCGCGTGCTCGACCAGTTTTTCGACCATCGCAGACGTCACGCCGTCGGGCGCGCCGTGGATGGCAACGGCCACATTCACACGCTTGATCGCGCCAGGCGCCGACATCGATTGCTCGACCCGGCGGCCGACCTGGTATTCGTATTCCCAATCGGCAGCTTCGCCATCGTCGCCTTTGGCCTGCGCGCCTTCGCGGGCCGGCCGCTGAGATTGGCGCTCCTTGGTGACGACGCCGGTCGGGTGGTCGCCGGTCTGTCCGCTGGCCGCGATCGGCTCTTCGGTCGTGACCTTCAACTGCTTGAAGTCGAGCGTGGTATCGGCCGACAGCGTGACCTGGGCTTGCGGCGCCAGGTCGGCCAGCAGCTTCGACAGCTTGGCTTCGAGGTAAGCATCGGCCTGGCGTTTCAGGTCGAGCTGGCTGCCCGAGGCTTCGCCTTCGGCATCGGCCGAGCTGCGGCTCAAGGTGTTGCCCGACTCGTCGAGCACGACCACGTCACCCGCCTGCACCTCCGGCACCGAAGCCGCGACCAGGCGCTGAATGCCATTGACCTGCGCGCGAGTCAGCGTCTTGCCGGGCTGCAATTGCAAGGTGACCGCGACGCTGGCCTTGGTGTTGTTGCGCTTGAGCAGGCCGGCCTCGGCGAGGATCACATGCACGCGGGCACTGCGCACCCCGGCGATGGTTTGCAGCGTGCGCGTCAGCTCGCCTTGCAGCGCACGCTGGTAGTTGATGCGCTGCGCGAAATCGGTGGTCGAGAAATCGGCCTCCTTGAAGATCTCCAGGCCGGCGCTCGGTGGCAAGCCCAGGCCGCCGTTGCCCAATGCGGCGCGCGCCTTGCCGGCAGCCGATGAAGGCACCAGCAAGGTGTTGCCATCGTCGGCCACGCGGTAGGCGATCTTGTCGCGCTCCAGCTCGCGTGCCACCGCGGCCTGCCGCTCGGGCGACAAGCCACCGACCAGCGGCACCAGGGGGTCGCGCAGGACCCACACGCCGAACGCGACGGTGGCCAGCACGATGACGGCCGTGCCCAGCGACAGCCCGACGCGTTGGCGCGGGCCGAGTGCGTTCCAGTAATCCGGTATGCCCATGGCTGCGCTCACAGCTGCATGCGCATGAGGTCCTGGTAGGACTCCACGAGCTTGTTGCGAACCTGCACGAAGGTCTGCACGCTGATGCGGGCCTTCTCCAGCGAGATCATCACGTCGTGCAGCTCGACCGGCTTGCCAGCGGCGAGATCACGCATCGCGCCTTCGGCGGCCGAGGCGCTGTGGTTGAGTTCGCCAAGCTCGCGCTCGATCAACTGCGCAAAGCCGCTGCCGGCGGTCGGCGCAGTGGGCGCTGTTGCGGCAAAGGGCGCTTGCGAATCCAGCGCAGACAGCGCTGCAATCGTCATGTCCATCACCATCACTGGCCTCCGATGTCCAGCGCCCGGCTCGCCATCGTCTTGGTGGCTTGCAGAGCGGCAAGGTTGGCTTCGTAGGCACGCATGGCCGTCATCACCGTCAGCATCTCGCGCAGGTGGTCGACCGCGGGATAACTCACCATGCCGGCGGCGTCTGCGTCCGGGTGGCCCGGCTCATAGACGCTGCGCAGCGCGGCGCCCGCTTGCGGCTGCAACTCGACCTGCGCAGTCGCCAGCAGATGGCTGCCCGACAGCGCCGAGGCAAAGCTCGCCGGCTTCGAGCGAATAACCGCCGTCAGCGGCTGATAAGCCGGGGCACCCGCGGTTTGCGCGGAGTGCATGTTCGCGAGGTTGGAGGCCGCAGCC
>CAHJWV010000062.1 GCA_903643055.1 Burkholderiales bacterium
GGCGGCGTGATCTTGATCGCGTCTTCCTTGCCGCTGACGCGGAAGTTGGTCAGCTGCTTGGTGCGCGTGGCGTTGACCACGAGATCGTTGTCGCGGCTGTGGATGCCGACGATCATGCCCTCATACACCGGGTCGTTCGGCTTCACGAACATGCGGCCGCGGTCGTCCAGCTTGCCCAGGGCGTAGGTGAAGATCTCACCGTCGTCCATCGAAATCAGCACGCCGTTCTTGCGGCCACCGATCTCGCCCTTATGGGGCTCGTAGCCGTCGAAAATCGAAGCGATCAGGCCCGAGCCGCGGGTCAGATTCATGAACTCATTGCTGAAACCGATCAGGCCACGCGCCGGGATGCGGTACTCGAGGCGCACGCGGCCGCGGCCGTCGGGCTCCATGTTGGCCATGTCGCCCTTGCGCAGGCCCAGCGCCTGCATCACGCCACCTTGGTGGATTTCCTCCACGTCGACGGTGACCAACTCCATTGGCTCGCACTTCTCGCCGTTGATCTCTTTGAGCATCACGCGGGGCTTGGAGACAGCCAACTCGTAGCCTTCGCGGCGCATGTTCTCCAGCAGGATCGTCAGGTGCAGTTCACCGCGGCCCATCACCTGGAAGATGCCGTCTTCGTCAGTTTCGCTGACGCGCAGCGCGACATTGCTTTGCAGTTCTTTTTGCAGGCGGTCCCAGATCTGGCGGCTGGTGACGTACTTGCCTTCGCGACCGGCCAGCGGGCTGGTGTTGACGCAGAAATTCATCGTCAACGTCGGCTCGTCCACCTTCAACATAGGCAGCGGCTTCGGGTTCTCACGGTCGGTGACCGTCACGCCGATGTTGATGTCTTCAAGGCCGTTGATCAGCACGATGTCGCCCGGGCCGGCTTCGGTGACTTGCACGCGGTCCAAGCCCTGGAAGGTCAGCACGTTGTTGACGCGGCCTTTGACGGCCTTGCCGTCCGGGCCTTCCATGACCAGCACGTCCATCGACGGCCTGATGGTGCCCTGGCTGATGCGGCCCACACCGATGCGGCCGACGAAGGTCGAAAAGTCGAGCGCCGAGATTTGCAGTTGCAGCGGGGCGGCCGGGTCACCGGTGTTCGGCGGCACGTGCTTCAAGATGGTGTTGAACAGGGCCGACATGTCGGGGCCCCATTTTTCGCCGGGCGCGCCTTCAGTCAACGAGGTCCAGCCGTTGATGCCCGAGGCGTAGACCACGGGGAAATCGAGCTGTTCGTCGTTGGCACCGAGCTTGTCGAACAAGTCGAAAGCGGCGTTGATGACGGCGTCGGGCTTCGAACCCGGCTTGTCGACCTTGTTGACGACGACGATCGGCTTCAGGCCCAGAGCCAGCGCCTTCTTGGTCACGAAGCGCGTCTGCGGCATCGGGCCTTCTTGCGCATCGATCAGCAGCACCACGCCGTCGACCATCGACAGCGCACGCTCCACTTCCCCGCCGAAGTCCGCGTGGCCCGGCGTGTCGACGATGTTGATGTGCGTGCCTTCCCAACTCACGGCGCAGTTCTTGGCCAAGATGGTGATGCCGCGCTCGCGTTCGATGGCGTTGTTGTCCATCACGGTGTCAACGACTTTTTCATGGTCGGCGAAGGTGCCGGACTGGCGAAGCAATTGGTCGACCATGGTGGTTTTGCCGTGGTCGACGTGGGCAATGATGGCAATGTTGCGGATTTGACGGGTCATGATGTTGCAGCTCTCTCTTGTGCTTGCAGGAGGCCTTGCACCTCCACCGGGCTCAAGAGCCTTGTTGATATCAATTCACCAGCGGCAATGTGGCCGCTTCCCAGAAAAGCCCGCGGATGCGGACCATAGACACGAACGCGCGCCATGTCGGCCAGCGGCAGGCGCCGCCGCACGCCGCTCAAGAAGCGCCCCGCATCATCGTCATTGAGCCGCACCAGCGGCCAGTCAGCGAGCAAGCTGTCAGCCTGCATCAGCAGGGCGTCGCGCTCCGGCTCGCTCATATCGGCAAGGCGCTCCAGCGTCACCGCGCGCTCCAAGCTCAGCGGGCCGCTGCCGGTGCGACGCAGCCCGCTCAGGTGCGCACCGCAGCCGAGAGACTTGCCGATGTCTTCGGCGAGCGTGCGAATGTAGGTGCCTTTACTGCAACGCACGTCGATCACCAGATCGTCATGCTGCCAGTCGATGATGTCGATCGCGTGAATCGTGACGCGGCGCGCTTCGCGCTCGACTTCGATGCCGGCCCGAGCGTATTCGTAGAGGGCCTTGCCATCGCGTTTGATCGCCGAATGCATCGGCGGCATCTGATCGATCTCACCGATGAAACATCCGCATGCAGCATCGATTTGCGCGCGCGCCAGCGTCACATCGCGTTGTTGAAGGATGTCGCCTTCGGCGTCGGCGGTGCTTGTCGTCACGCCCAGCTTGACATGGGCGCGATAGCTTTTGTCGGCGTCCAGGCTGATCTGCGAAAACTTCGTCGCTGCACCAAAGCACAGCGGCAGCAAACCAGTCGCTAAGGGATCGAGCGTGCCGGTATGGCCCGCCTTCTCGGCACGGAACAGGCGCTTTGCTTTCTGCAATGCGTCGTTGCTCGACAGACCGAGCGGCTTGTCGAGCAGCAGCACGCCATGAACAGCACGGCGCGGCATGCGAGGTGGGCGCGGATCGTTCACGGTCTTCTCACAGCCCAAGTGCACCTGAGTCGCCGAAGGTTGAAACGGCAACGGCACACACACGCCGAGCGGCTTCACCGACCCGGCTTGTGTTCATGCGCAGAAGAGAGTTGACGTGCATCACCCGATCAATCCTTGGCGCGCGTGGCGTTGGCCTGCTGAATCAGTGCGCTCAGTTCGGCCAGATCGGA
>CAHJWV010000063.1 GCA_903643055.1 Burkholderiales bacterium
AGCTGGATTCAATTCGAACAGCCGCCGGATACTAGTGGCTGATCCGTGATCTGCAAGTGACCAAGGTGACGACGAAGTCGGGCTATATGGGGTGGGCTATATGGGGTGGGGTTGAAATCGTCCGCCCCCAAACCAAATCGGGCTACCCTCGTGGCGATGCCAGACCGGCGTCGTCAAGGCAGCGCGCGCAGCGCCGAGTAAAGGTCGCGCGTGCGAACAGGCTTGAACAGCACTTGATGTCCGCTTTCGTGCACGCGTTTGACTTCGTCGGGCGAGGTGTCGCCGGTGATCAGCAGCGCCGGCAGCGGCGCGCCATAGACGGCACGCACACGGTCGATCGCGATGATGCCGTCTTCCTCATTGGCCAGCCGCAGGTCGGAGACGACGATGTCGATCACGCCGGCATGCCGGCGCACCTCGGTGCAGGCTTCCTGGATGTTGCCGGCGATCAGCACGTAATAGCCCCAGGTCTGCAGCAGGTCGCGCATGCCGATGCGGATGCTTTCTTCGTCGTCGATCAACAGCACGGTGCGGCTCGAGTCGATCGGCGTGGGCACCGTGTCGGCCGCGACCACCATGTGATCCATCTCGGCGAACTCCGGCAGCTTGATCAGCACGCGGAACACCGTGCCGCGCCCCGGCACCGACGACACCTCCAGCTCGTGGCCCATCAGCAGCACCAGCCGCTTGACGATCGCCAGGCCCATGCCCAGGCCGCGCGAGCGGTCGCGCCCGGGGTTGCCGACCTGATAAAACTCGTCGAAGACCTTCGACAACTCGTCTTCGGCCATGCCGATGCCGGTGTCGCAAACCTCGATGCTGATGCAGTCTTTGCGGGTGCGCGCCACGACCACGATGCCGCCTTCATGGGTGTAGCGGATCGCGTTGTGGATCAGGTTGCTCAACACCCGCTCGAGCAGGTGCGGGTCGCTCATCACCAGCTTGCCGCCGGCCTTGAAGCGCAGCCCCAGGCCCAGCTCTTCGGCCTGGCCGGCGCAATGCATGTGCAGCACGCGAAACAGGTCGCGGATCGGGAACGACTGCAGGTTCGGCTCGATCACGCCGGCGTCGAGCTTGGAGATGTCGAGCATCGCGCTGAACGACTGCTCCAGCGCGTCGATCGAGCGGATCATGTTGGTGACCGTGGGCCGAAGCGCCGTGCCGGCGAGGCTTTTCTCCAGCGTCGCGGCGAAGAGCCCGAGCGCGTGCATCGGCTGGCGCAGGTCATGGCTGGCCGAGGCGAGGAAGCGGCTCTTCTCGCGCGTCGCGCGCTCGACCAGAACCACCTGCTGGCGCAGCGCGCGAACCAGCGCATCGTTGTCGAGCTTGGTCTGGAGTTCCTTCATCAGCAGCTTGTGCTGCGAGTTCGCGAAGAACAGCGTGACCAGAAAATAGGCCACCGTCAGCGGGCCGATGGTGATGGCGATCAAGGTGCCGCGCGACAGCATGAAGCCCACCAGCGGGCCGAGCAGCGGCAGCAGCCACAGATAAATCGCCCAGCGGTGTGCGGCGACGATGTGCACGCCGGCGCCACCCAGTGCCAGCATCACGAGCACCAGCAGCAATGTCGGCGTGAAGGTGGTTTCGTGCAGCAGGAAGAATGGCGCCAAGCCCCAGGTCAGCGAAGACAACAGCACCACGGCCAGAAAGCGCCGCAGCCATTTGGAGGACTGTGTCAGTGCGGTGCGGCCTTCACGGTGATAGGCCCAGGCCAGCAGCAGGTGCAGCGCCTGCGCTGTGTGCACGAGGCTGGCCCACAGAAAGAACTGCGAACTGGGCAGCCACCAGGCGAACGCCAGCCAGCACAGCAGCGCGGTGCCGAACGACACCGCGACCGAGCGGTAGCTGGTCTGGAAGAGTCGCTCTACTTGAGAAGAGAGGGTGCGCTCGCGGCGGCGGTCGATGCCTTCATCGATCTGCTCTTCGGGGTTGTCGGCCGCGGGGGTGATTCGAAACGTCACGTCCGGCGGGCTACCGGAACAGGCTGATCAGGTGCGAGCGCGACTTGACGTCCAGCGCCAGGAGAATCGTCGACACATAGTTCTTGATCGTGCCGAGCGACAGGGCGGTCGCGTTGCTGATCTCCTGATTCGAGCAACCCGACAGCACCAGTTCAAGGATCTCGAGGTGGCGCGGGCCGAGTTCGGCCACGCGGTCATAACGCGATGAGCTCGGGAAGCGTGGAAAGCCGACCGGCGACGCGGCGAGCAGCCCCATCACTGTGTCACACATCATGCGTGGCGCCTGGCCCTTGGTGACATAACCGACCGCTCCCAGGGCGCGCACCTGGCCGATGACGAATTCATCCTGCGTGCCGCTGATGACCGCAACGCGTGCGCGCGGAAAAGCTTCCATGAACTGCTTCAGGCCTTGCAGGCCCTTGCTGTCCGGCATGTTGAGATCAAGCAGCACCAGCGCGATGTTGGCCTCTTCGCGATAAAGCGCCATCGCGTCATGCAGGTTGCTGGCCTCGAGCAGATCAAGCGGTGTCTCTTCCACCATGCTCAGGCTGGTGACGATGCCCACACGCAGCAGCGCATGGTCGTCGACGATCAAGACCTTGATCGGTGCGAGCGCGTTGTCGGCGGCAAGCCGCTGAGCCAGTGACGGATTGATCGTGTCTTCTGTGTGCATAGAAGCCTGATTCATGCTGATGCCTCGGACTGGAACGGAGCCCCCCGAGCCCGCCTGGGCTGATCGCTCCGTCCACGATCCTAGGCGCAGTCCCTTGCAGCGGCAAACGGTTTCGGCTGAACCATCCTTACTTTTCAGGATCTTTCAGGCGCTGTTCGAACGCTGGTGGAACCCAGGCAATCGCGCCGCGCCGCTCGCCTGGCGGCTCAGCGGATGCAGCCAACGGCGGGAAGCGAAACATCGGTTCAGTGTGGCTGGAGCGGGAGGAGGGCGCCCCGGCCGAGCCGATCGAGGCACCGCTTGTCTTGCAGCCTGGCTGCACTGACAGTGCGGCGACTGTAAGGGAAAACACGAGGCATTCTTTCAGTGGGCTTTCAGCCGGCAAACAACGGTGAGGGTCGGCCTACTGTGTCGGTGTCGACCGCGAACAAGCCACCGGCCTGCGGTTGCGCTGCCAACTGGGTTTCGTTCAAGTCCTGGCGCGCGCTGGTAATGAACAGCGTGCGCATGTCGGGGCCGCCAAACGTGCAGTTGCTGATGTGGCTGGTGGGCAGATCCACCTGCGCCAAGACTTCGGCGCTCACCGGGTCATGGCAGGTCACGCGCGAGGCGCCCCAGTGAGCGATCCACAAGCGGCCCGAGCCATCGGTCGTCATGCCATCGGGGTAGCCTTCGCCGTCCTTGAAGCTCAGCCACAGGCGCTGGTTCGACAGGGTACCGCTGTCGGGCTCGAAGTCGAAGGCGAAGATGCGCTGCTCCGCGGTCTCGTTGAAGTACAGCGTGCGGCCGTCGAGCGACCAGGTCGGGCCGTTGGTCACGGCAAAGCGCGCGTCGAAGGTCAACGTGCAGCGGCGATCGGCATCGAAGCGGTACAGCGCACCGGTGCGCGCGCTGCAGGCGAAGTCCATCGTGCCGCCCCAGAAGCGGCCTTGCGCATCGCACTTGCCATCGTTGAAGCGGTTGCCGGGCTGGTCGGCTTCGGGGTCGTGCAGATGTTCAAGCTTCTTTGTTTCGGGGTCGAAGAAGGCGAAGCCGCTGCGCAGCGTGACCAGCAGGCCGCGGCCATTGGCGCGCTCGGCCACGGCCGAGATCTCTTCGTCGAAGGGCCAGCTTTCGCGCGCCTGCGTGGCTGGCGTATAGCGATAGAGCTGGCGGCCGAGGATGTCAACCCAGTACAGCGCTTGCCGGCTGGGCGACCACAAGGTGCCTTCGCCCAGCGTGGCGCCGGCCGGCCACAGGCAGCGCACGGCGCTCAGGAGTTTCGGAGTTTCTGCCATGGGAATGATTCGTTAGGGAGGAACAGGAAGGGCGCTCGCCTGGGGCCGCCTCGGCGGTCGCGGTGCCGGGGCCCGGTGGGTGCATCGATAATCAAATAACTGACGAACCAAATTCTCACATACATGAATTGCAATACAAGGAGGGCACTGTGTCAGACCCTGTTGTGACCCCATCGACCGCGCCCGCATTGACGCCTTCGGCGGCCGGCCTGGCCCTCTACCCCAGCCTTCGCGGGCGCAGCGTCTTCGTGACCGGCGGTGGCACCGGCATCGGCGCATCGATGGTGCAGGCCTTTGCCGAACAGGGCGCGCGGGTGGCGTTTGTCGACATCAACGAGCCGGCCAGCGCCGAGCTGGCGCGGCAGATCGAGGCGGCAGGGCTGCCCGCGCCGTGGTGGCGCGGCTGCGATGTGCGCGATGTCGAGGCGCTGAAGCTTGCGATCGATCAGGCCGCACTGGCGCTCGGTGATTTCTCGGTGCTGGTCAACAACGTGGCCAGCGACGACCGCCACACGCTGGCGTCGGTGACGCCTGAGTACTACGACAACCGCATGGCGATCAACGAGCGGCCGGCCTTCTTCGCGATCCAGGCGGTGGTGCCGGGCATGCAGCGCCTGGGCTTCGGCTCGATCGTCAACCTGGGCTCGACCGGGTGGCAGACCAAGTCGAGCGGCTATCCCTGTTATGCGATCGCGAAGTCATCGGTCAACGGGCTGACGCGCGGCTTGGCCGGCAGCCTGGGCGCGCACCGCATTCGCGTCAACACGGTGTCGCCGGGCTGGGTGATGACGCAGCGGCAGATGGACCTGTGGCTCAACGCCGAGAGCGAGAAGGAACTGCAGCGCAACCAGTGCCTGCCCGATCGGCTGCAGCCGTCCGACGTCGCGCGCATGGTGCTGTTCCTGGCGTCTGACGACGGTGCGATGTGCACCGCGCAGGAGTTCAAGGTGGATGCGGGCTGGGCCTGATTCGGCCGATGCACCCACAGCCACACCCGCACCCACACCCGAGGCGGTCGAGCCTCAGTCGTTGATCGAGGGCTCGAAGCGGCTCCCGTAGACCTTGACGGCCGAGGTCTTCAGCGCGCGCAGCATCACCTTGGCGGCGGGCGACAACAGCTTGTCGGTGCGGGTGATGATGCCGAAGGCGTCCATGTGGCAAGGCAGCTCCATCGGCACGATGGCGATGATGCGGTGCTCGGCGTAGTAGCGCGCCACGTCGGTCGACACCACGCCGATCATGTCGCTTTGCTGAAGCATCTTCGTCATGAACAGCTGCGAGGCGGTCTCGATCATGTTGATCGGCACCTCCAGCCCTTCTTCCTGGAACATCAGGTCGAAACGATGGCGCAGTACGCTGCCGGCCGGCGAGATGATCCAGCCCGCGCCTGCCAGATCGCGCAAGCTCAGGTTGGCGCTGCTCAGCAGCGGGTGGCCGGGCCGCACGATGGCGCAGACCGGCTCTTCGGCCAGCACCTCGTAGCGCAAGTCGGTCTTGTCGTGCTGGGCGAACAAGCGCGACACCAGCATGTCGAGCTTGCCCTGGCTCAAGCGTTCGAGCAGCACATCGCTGCTCTCGATCTGCAAGGTGATGCGCAGGCTCGGGTGCTCCTGCTTGACGAGCGCGACCGCCGGCGGCAACAGCACCATGCCGGGCGCACTGATCGCGCCGACGCCGACCTGGCCGAAGCGGCCCGACTTCAATGCTTCGAGTTCGTCGTGGGCCTGGTTCAGGCTCGTCAGCGCCACCCGCGCATGGCGAATCATCGTTTCGCCATACCAGGTCGCCCGCATGCCGCGCGGTAGCCGCTCGAACAGCGGCACTTCCAGCATGTCTTCCAGGTCTTTCAACAACTTGGAGGCCGCCGGTTGCGTCATGTTCAGCACCTGTGCGGCGCGGTGGATGTTGCCTTCATCGGCCAGCGTGACCAGCAACAGCAGCTGTCGCGTTTTGAGGCGCGCGCGAAGAAACCAGTGGGTGTTCGTCATGCGCTCAAAGGGGTAAAGAAGTGGAAGGCGCTCACGCGACGGGATGCGAACGCGGGTTTTCGTGAATGCCGAATCGTATATCTCTCTTAGTCAAATCTCTATTGGGAGCTTATGGGTAACTTTC
Organism: Burkholderiales bacterium; assembly: GCA_903643055.1. The sequence continues at coordinate 6,024 of CAHJWV010000063.1, forward strand.
GTACGATCGCTCTCTTCTTGCGTCTGCACTTTGGCGAACCGCTGTCCAATGAGATTGATTCAGTTCATCGACGAAGACACCTCGCTGCGAGCAGGCTGGGTGGACGCCACAGGTCAGGCCGTGCATCGGCTGGGTGACTATCGCAGTGTCTATACCCTGGCGCAGGCGGCATTGGCGCGTGGCGTTATGCTCGAAACGCTGGCCGGCACGCTGACGCCTTTCGGGGCGGGCATTCCGTATGCCGTGCTGCAAAAAGAGTCGCGCTTGCTGACGCCGCTGTCGCACCCCGATCCATCGCATTGCCTGGTCACCGGCACCGGCCTCACACACACCGGCAGCGCCGCTGCGCGCGATGCGATGCATCAGAAGCTCAGCACCGATGAGTCGTTGTCGGATTCGATGCGCATGTTCAAGTGGGGCCTCGACGGCGGCCGGCCCAGTGCCAACGCTGCACCGGGCACCCCGGGTGTTCAGCCGGAGTGGTTTTACAAGGGCAACGGCCGCATCGTCGCTGCCCCTGGCGCACCGCTCTCGATGCCCGACTTTGCACTCGACGGCGGCGAAGAGCCGGAGCTGGTCGGCCTTTATGTGATCGGGCCGGATGGGGCGCCGCATCGCCTGGGGTTTGCGGTCGGCAACGAATTTTCTGACCACGTGACGGAGCGTCAGAACTACCTCTACCTCGCGCATTCGAAGCTGCGCGCCTGTGCCATCGGGCCTGAGTTGCGCACCGGCGAGTTGCCGGCGCATCTGGAAGGCACGAGCCGCATCGTGCGCGATGGCAGCGTGGTGTGGGAGAAGCCCTTTCTGACTGGCGAGGCGAACATGTGCCATTCGATCGCCAACCTCGAATACCACCATTTCAAATACGCAGCGCACCGGCAGCCCGGCGACGTTCATCTGCATTTCTTCGGCACCGCAACGCTGAGTTTCGCCGATGGCGTGCGCACCGAGCCCGGTGATCGATTCGAGATCGATCTGCCTGCGCTGGGCGCGCCGCTCGTCAACCCGCTCGCACGGGCCGAACGCGGCTTTGCTTATGGCGGAGTGCGTGCGCTGTGAGGAGCGCATTGCAGATGGTGGGGCGTGTCTGGCCTGACCTGACGCTGCCACCGGGGCGGCATGACAATGTCACGTGCTGGTACGCTCGCGCGGCGCGCCAGTACAAAGAATTTCCCGGATCGCCGATGCGGGACCGAAGCACTGAACGGCCCTGACGCCGTGAAGACGCCGCCCAGGTCGACGAGGAGCCCGGGCGCTTGTAGCAGATGGTGCGCAGCACCTTACCCAATGGAGACATCGCAGTGAAAAGAATGCAATTCATCATGGCCGCCGCCGCTCTCGGCCTGGCCGCTTGGATGCCGCAAGCGCAGGCTCAGCAAAAAGGCTTGGTGGCGATCTCGATGCCGACCAAATCGTCGGCACGCTGGATCGCTGACGGCAGCAACATGGTCAAGTACTTCCAGGAGCAAGGCTACAAAGCCGACCTGCAATACGCCGATGACGACATTCCGAATCAGCTGGCGCAGATCGAGAACATGATCACCAAGGGCCCGAAGGTGCTGGTGATTGCCGCGATCGACGGCACCACGCTGTCGGATGCGCTGCAAAAGGCGGCCGACAAGGGCATCAAGGTCATCTCCTATGACCGCCTGATCCGCGGCACGAAGAACGTCGACTACTACGCGACCTTCGACAACTTCCAGGTCGGCGTGCTGCAAGCCACCTACATCGAAACCAAGCTCGGCCTGAAGGCAGGCAAGGGACCGTTCAACATCGAACTGTTCGGCGGCTCGGCCGACGACAACAACGCTTTCTTCTTCTACAACGGCGCACTGTCGGTGTTGGAGCCTTACATCAAGAGCGGCAAGCTCGTGGTGCGCAGCAAGCAAGTCGGCATGGACAAGGTCGCGACGCTACGTTGGGACGGCGCGGTGGCCCAGGCCCGCATGGACAACCTGCTGAGCGCCTATTACTCCGGCGCCCATCTGGATGCCGTGCTGTCGCCTTATGACGGCATCTCGATCGGCATCCTGTCGTCGCTGAAGGGTGTGGGTTACGGCACGCCGAAAGTGCCTTTCCCGGTCGTGACCGGCCAGGACGCTGAAGTGCAATCGGTCAAGTCGATCCTGAAGGGCGAACAGACCTCGACCATCTTCAAGGACACGCGTGAGCTGGCCAAGGTCACGGTCGGCATGGTCGACGCGATGCTGAGCGGCAAGACGCCCACCATCAACGACACCAAGACCTACAACAACGGCGTGAAGGTGGTTCCGTCTTACCTGCTGAAGCCGGTGAGCCTGGATGCGACCAACGTCAAGCAAGTGCTGATCAGCAGCGGCTATTACACCGAAGCCCAGATCAAGTAAGTTTCAAGCGTTGTCAGATGACGGGGCCCGTACCTTGTGGACGGGCCCTTCTTTCACTGTGATCGGACCCCCCTGAAAATGACACGGACGGACGCGATCCTCGAGATGCGAGGCATCACCAAGAAGTTTCATGGCGTCACCGCACTGAACAATGTGAACCTCGTCGTGCGAACTGGCGAGATCCATGCGATCTGCGGCGAAAACGGCGCCGGCAAATCCACGCTGATGAAGGTCTTGAGCGGGGTCTACCCGTTCGACTCGTACACCGGCGAGATCCACTTCAATGGGCAAGCACGCAGCTTCAAGACCATTGCCGACAGCGAGAAGCTGGGCATCATCATCATTCACCAGGAGCTGGCACTGGTGCCGCTGCTGTCGATTGCCGAGAACCTGTTTCTTGGCAACGAGCAGGCGAAGTACGGCGTGATCGACTGGGCACGCTCGTTTGCGAAGACACAGGAGCTGCTGAAGAAGGTCGGCCTGAAAGAATCCCCGAACACGCTGATCACCCACCTGGGCGTGGGCAAGCAGCAGATGATCGAGATCGCGAAGGCCTTGTCGAAAGAGGTCAAGCTCTTGATCCTCGACGAGCCGACCGCGAGCTTGAACGAAAGCGACAGCGATGCGCTGCTCGAGTTGCTGCTGGAGCTGAAGGCCCAGGGCATCACCTCGATCCTGATCTCGCACAAGCTGAACGAAATCTCGAAGGTGGCCGACTCGATCACCGTGCTGCGCGATGGCGCCACGGTCGAGACCATGGATTGCCGCAGCGAGCCGATCAGCGAAGACCGCATCATCCGCAACATGGTCGGCCGCGAGATGGCCGACCGCTACCCGAAACGCACGCCGAAGATCGGCGAGACGGTGTTCGAGGTCAAGAACTGGCACGTTCATCACCCGATCCACGCCGATCGCGAGGTGATCAAGGGCATCGACATGAAGGTGCGCCGTGGTGAGATCGTCGGCATCGCCGGGCTGATGGGCTCGGGCCGCACCGAGCTGGCGATGAGCATCTTCGGCCGTGCTTATGGCCGGCGCATCAGCGGCCAGGCCTTCATGCATGGCAAGGAGGTCGATCTCGGCACGATCCAGAAGGCGATCGCTCAGCGCATCGCTTACGTGACCGAAGACCGCAAGGGCCTGGGCCTGGTGCTCAACGAAGACATCCAGAAGAACATCACGCTGGCCAATCTCGATGCGGTCGCGAGGGCGATGGTGATCGACGAAGGCCAGGAGCACACGGTCGCGGTCGATTACCGGCACAAGCTCAACATCCGATCGTCCAGCGTGTTCCAGCCGGTGGTGAACCTGTCGGGTGGCAATCAGCAGAAGGTGGTGCTGAGCAAGTGGTTGTTTTCCAAGCCCGAACTGCTGATCCTCGATGAGCCGACACGCGGCATCGACGTGGGCGCCAAGTTCGAGATTTACAGCCTCATCAGCTCGTTGGCCGATGAGGGCAAATGCATTTTGATGATCTCCTCGGAGATGCCGGAGTTGTTGGGTATGTGCGATCGAATCTATGTAATGAACGAAGGGAAGTTTGTGGCTGAGTTCCTTGCGGCGGACGCTTCTCAGGAAAAAATCATGCGTGCCATCGTGAAGACTGGGAGTACCGTCCATGAACTCTGAAGCTGCTGCGGCCACGCCGCCTGTCGCCCGCAAAGACTACGCGGGCTTTTTGAAGAACAACATTCGCGACTACGGCATGCTGCTGTCGCTCGTCGCGATCATGGCGCTGTTCCAGTACCTGACCGAAGGCACGCTGCTGAAGCCGCTGAACCTCACGAACCTGGTGCTGCAAAACAGCTACATCGTGATCATGGCGCTGGGCATGCTGCTGGTGATCGTTGCCGGCCACATCGACCTGTCGGTCGGGTCGGTGGTCGGCTTCGTCGGTGCGCTGGCGGCGGTGCTGATGGTCAACTACGAGTGGCATTTCGTGCCGACGACCATCGTCTGCCTGATCACCGGCGCGGTAATCGGTGCGGCGCAAGGCTACTGGGTGGCTTACTTCCGCATCCCGTCGTTCATCGTCACGCTGGCCGGCATGCTGGTGTTCAAGGGGCTGACGCTGGCCTTGCTGCAAGGCCAGTCGATCGGGCCGTTCCCGGTCGAGTTCCAGCGGCTGAGTTCGGGCTTCATTCCCGAAGCCTTCGACAACCCCGATCTGCGCCTGACCTCGCTGCTGGTCGGTGGCTTGGTGGCGATCGCCTTGCTCTACACGGAAGTGCGTGGCCGTTTGAACCAGATCAAGCACGGCATGGAAGAAGAGCCTTTCGTGTTCTTCCTGCTGAAGACCGGCGTGTTTGCTTTCGCGATCCTGGCGATCAGCTACCTGATGGCGTCTTATCGCGGTTTGCCGAACGTGCTGGTCATCATGGTCGTGCTGATGGTCGCCTATGACTTTGTCACCACCCGCAGCACGATCGGCCGCCGCATCTACGCGCTGGGCGGCAACGAGAAGGCCGCAAAGCTGTCGGGCATCAAGACCGAGCGGCTGTCGTTTTATACCTTCATCAACATGGGCGTGTTGTCGGCACTGGCCGGTCTGGTGTTCGCGGCCCGCTTGAACACCGCCACACCAAAGGCTGGTCTCGGCTTCGAACTCGACGTGATCGCGGCCTGCTTCATCGGCGGCGCTTCGGCCTCGGGCGGCGTCGGCAAGGTGATGGGTGCGGTGATCGGCGCCTTTGTGATGGGCGTGATGAACAACGGCATGTCGATCATGGGCATCGGCATCGACTATCAGCAAGTCATCAAGGGCCTGGTGCTGCTGGCGGCGGTGTTCTTCGACGTCTACAACAAGAACAAGGGCTGATGACCCGTTGGGGCTAAGGCGGAGCCAAGGCTTGGAGATTTGAATGCGGCTGCGTGGCGTCTTGTGAAAGGCGCTGCGGGCTCACAAGCCGATGGCTGCAGCGTTCTATCAGCGCCGTTCATTCAGCCCGGTTCTCGCCACGCCGGTCGAATGAGCGGCGCGCCCGTCAGCGCAGCCCGTCGCGGATCAAGGCGTTTCGGCCGCCAGTTTCCATTGCTCGTCGATGAGCAACTCATGCGGGCCGAACTGCGCCTTGTAGGCCATCTTCCCGCTCTCGCGAATCCAGTAGCCGAGGTAGAGGTAACGCAGCTTCAAGAGCCGCGTCTGCTCAAGCTGCCACATCACGTTGTAGGTGCCGTAGCTGGTGTGGGGCTCGGGCTCGTAGTAGGTGTAGACGGCCGACAGCCCATCGTTCAGCACGTCGAGGATCGACACCATCTTCAGCTTGCCGACGCTGCCTTCGGGTGCCGGCTCGCGAAACTCCACCAGGCGCGAGTTGACGCGGCTTTGCAGCAGGAACTGCGTGTATTGGTCGACGCTGTCGTTGTCCATGCCACCACCGCTGTGGCGGCCCGCCTGGTAGCGCAGGTAGAGCTGATAGTGCTCGGGCGTGAAGCACAGCCGCAGCACGCGGGCCTGCAAGGGTTGATGGGCCTTCCAGGCGCGGCGCTGGCTGCGTGTGGGCTCGAAGGTCTTGACTGGCACGCGCAGCGGCACGCAAGCGCGGCAGCCATCGCAGAACGGCCGATAGGTGAACATGCCGCTGCGGCGAAAGCCGTTGGCCACCAGGCCGGAGTAAGCATCGGCATGAATCAGGTGGCTGGGCGTGGCCACCTGCGAGCGAGCCATCCGCCCCTCGAGGTAACTGCAGGGGTAGGGCGCAGTCGCGTAAAACTGGATCGAGGAGAGCGGCAGCTCTTTCGGATGGGTCACGGGCCGGGTTCCTGCAGGGGCGCGGTGTCGGCGCCCTTGGTTTCAAGGTTCGCCCACATGACGGGATGATAGGTCCAATCGTCGATCGAGGCCTGACGGAGACGCTGGGTTACCGCCTGCTCAAATTCGTTGCGTGGCACTTCGCGCGCGCCCAGCGACGCGAGGTGGCCGGTGCGCTGCTGGCAGTCGATCAGGCTGACGCCATGCGCGCGGCAGAACGCAATCAAGCCGGCCACGGCGATCTTCGACGCGTCGGTCTGATGCGAGAACATCGACTCACCGAAGAACATGCGCCCCAGGTTGATGCCATACAGGCCGCCGACCAACTTGCCGTCGATCCAGGTCTCGACGCTGTGGACGACACCCAGCGCATGCCAGGCGCAATAAGCCTCGATCATCTCCGGCACGATCCAGGTGCCGTTCTGGCCATCGCGCGGCGTGCCGGCGCAGGCATTGATCACTGCACGGAAATCACTGTCGATGCGCAACTCGCAGCGCGGGCTCATCGCGAAATGGCGCACTGTCTTGCGCAGCGAGCGCGACAGTTTGAACTCCGCGACCGGCAGCACCATGCGCGGGTTCGGTGACCACCACAGCACGGGTTGGCCTTCGCTGTACCAGGGGAACACGCCTCTGCTGTAAGCCTCGGTCAAGCGCGTGGGCGTCAGCTCGCCGCCCGCGGCCAGCAGGCCCGGCGCTTCCGAGCCAGAGGGCAGGGCCTGGTCGGTGTCGGGCAGCGGATCGTCCGCGCTGAGCAGCCAGGGGATCATGCGGAATGGGCCGGCGAGCTAGCGACCCCCTCCGGCTTCTTCTGCGACAGCTTCACGCCGTGGCGCACCGCAACGATCTCGGCCAGGATCGATACCGCAATCTCGGCCGGCGTCTTGGCGCCGAGATCGAGCCCGACCGGCCCGTGCAGCCGGGCGATCTCTTCGGGGCTCAGATCGAACAGCGCCAGCCGCTCGCGGCGCCGGGCATTGTTGCTGCGCGAGCCCAGCGCGCCGACGTAGAACGCCGATGATTTCAAGGCTTCGAGCAAGGCCATGTCGTCGAGCTTCGGGTCGTGGGTGACGGCCACCACGGCGCTGTGGGCATCGAGTTGCAAGGCCAGCACGAGGTCATCGGGCATCTCGCGGCTGAGCGTGGTGTGCGGCACATCCCAGGTCAGGTGGTATTCATCGCGCGGGTCGCAGCAGATCACTTCGAAATCGAGCGCCAGGGCCATCTGCGCGAGCACCCGCGAGAGTTGCCCGGCACCAATGATCAGCAGGCGCCAACGCGGGCCGAAGAGCGTGCGCAAGGTGCGGCCATCGAAGCTGAAGGCATCGTCTCGATGGGCGGCGTTGATCGTCACGCTGCCGCTTTGCAGATCGACGCAGCGTGCCACCAGTTCGTGGCGGGCGGTGCGCGCCAGCACCTCGTCAATCCAGCCGGCCTGCACCAGCGGCTCCTGCACCAGTCGCAGATTGCCGCCGCAAGGCAGGCCGAAACGGGCCGCTTCTTCCTTGGTGACGCCGTAGGCAACAAGCGTGGGGCCGGCAACGCGTTCACCTTCGCGCACGCGGGCGATCAGGTCGTCTTCAACGCAGCCGCCGGAGACCGAACCGACGACCAGCCCATCGCCACGCAACGCCAGCAAGGCGCCAGGCGGGCGAGGCGCCGAGCCCCACGTTTCAATCACGGTGACCAGGCGCACCGCGTGGCCGCTGGCAAGCCAATCGCGTGCTTGTATCAAGACTTGAAGGTCCAGGCTGTCCATCAGAGAGAGGGGTTCGTATTCGTCATCGAAAGGGTGTTCAAAGCATGGTAGCGCCGGCCGACTTCGCGGCGTCGCCAGATTACCCATTTGACTTGATCGCCCTTGCAAAGGCCCGTCTTGCCAAGCCGGCGTTCATATGCGAATTGACAGCTTGGGCATTGATTCGTGATGTGGCGAACGATGGTGGCATCGCGTTTTTTCTCCATGTCAGTGCACATCTGCAGATATCGATGTCTGCTTCAGGCCTGATTTCGATGGAAAGTCGGCATCGCCGCCATTGCTGTGTTTGAGTTGGGCAAAGCTTGGGCAAAAGCAAGCAGCCAAGCCCGATGGCGCGACGCCACCGGACAGGTGCGGATCGGGTGATCGCGGTCCCACCGAGCGCGGCCAGCTCACAGCGTGGGGCGGATAAAAGCTCGCGGCTCGGTCGGACGTTGGGCGTCGGGCGTCGGGCGTCGGGCGTCGGATGTCGCGCGCTTGAATCCTGAGTCCTGTGAATGCTGCGGCATCGAACGGCTTTGCGCTGGGTCATTGCCGACGGCGGGTGCGCGACCGGGCAGCGCCAATGGAAGCCGACGGACGGCATGACGAGCTAAGGCTGCCATGTGCTGGCCTCGACCGCTGCACGGAATGAAGCGGATGCAACGCGTTTCACGACCTCAACATGGCTTGATATCAGCACGGAGTCAATTCCAAGCGGCCAACCCCCGTACCTGATGGGGTAGCTGCACGGACTGGATCCCCAGACTAAAGGATGGCGACCTTGGCGATGAAGTTCAGCATGTGCGCTCCGCATGGATCGGCGCTGCCAGGTGATCGATGCCGGACAAGCCCGCGCTGGCGACCGGCGCTACACATCCAAGGACGATGCCCATGCCCCAAGAAGCCACCAGCAGGCACTTGCAGAACATCACCGAACTCACCGTGGTGGCACGCATCAAGCCCGGTTTTGTTCATGCACTGGATACGCGAACCTACGCAGGCCGCTTGCACACGCTGATGAAGACGCTGAACTCCTTGCGCATGTCGTCGCGCGAGTACGAGGCGATCCGCCCAATCTCAGACACCGTCGAGCGCATCCAATCGATCCATTCGTTCCGGCTCGCCGTCATCGAGAACGAACAGAAGCTGCTGTTGGCCGTGACCTTCGATCGCGGCTGGGAGGCTTACATCCGCATCATCTGGCGCGACCTCGGTACCTTGCTCGATGTGATGTTCTGCAATTGCGTCGACTACCCGCTGGCCCATGAAGCCAGCTTTACGCAGTACATGGCATGGATTCGCGCGAACCAGGTCGAGGCTGATTTCTTCTATGCCGCGACACCGATGACAGTCAGCGATCTGCAGTACCTGCGACAGATCGAAAGCCTGCATCGCGAGGGCCGCGACCCGGCGGTCAGCGACCGCGCGGCGGCGGTGCTGGTGGCAAGCGAACCCGAAGCGCTGGCGGCCAAGGCAGCCCGGCGTTGCCCGATGACGGCTGCGCGCCAGGGCTTGGCGGCGCTGGGCGGCTTGTACCGGTTGCGTGAGCTGTATGCGGACGACGCCGATGGCCGCTGCCTGCTGCGCGCGGCCCAAGAAATCTTGCGCGAGCTGGCGCAAATGAACACGCGCAGGCTGTTCCCTGACGACAGCGCTGAGCGGCGTCGCTTCGCAGCGGCGCTGGAATGGTTTGAAACCGAACTGCCCAGCCGGCCGGCGCTCGGTGCCGAGCGCTTGAGCTATGAGGCGACGCGTGTGCAGGGCGGCATCTTGACGGCTTATCCCGGTGTGACCCACGGCGCGCTGGTGATGCTGCATTTCGCGGATCGCGCGGCCGCGCAGCGCTTTCTGCGCGGTGTGAAGGTCACCGATGAGGCTGCGGGCGCGAGCCTGCAGGTCGGTCAGCTTGCAACCAATCTCGCGTTCAGCTGGGCCGGCCTGGCCAAGCTCGGTGTGGCGCAGAACGACCTGGCTCGCTTGCCGAAAGAATTCAAGGAGGGCATGGAAGAGCGCGCCGGCTTGCTCGGCGATGTGCGCGGCAATCACCCGCGCAACTGGCGCTTGCCTGCGCGCAACTGGCCGATCGACAGCTCGCCGGAAAACGGCGTGCCGCTGTCGACGGTCGATGCGCTTGTGCAATTGCGCATCGCGCCGCTTGTGGGTGATACGCATCGCGATACCTCGCTGGATCACCGCATCAGCGGCAACCCCGCGCATCCGCTGTACGCCGAGGTGGCGCGTTATGCCGCGCTGGCGGGTGTCACGCTGCTGTCGGTGCAGCCTTTGCTGCGCCGCGTGGCGCCCGAGGGTGGCGAGGTGCCCGGCCATTTCGGCTTCATCGACGGTCGCAGCCAGCCGACGCTCGCGCCCGATGCTTCCCGCAAACATTGGGATGACACCGTGCCACGTGGCGAGATGCTGCTCGGCTACAACCGCCACGCCGACGAGCCCGGCCCGGCCGATTGGCTGCAAGACGATGGCAGCTTTCTCGTGCTGCGCAAATACCGGCAGGATGTGGCGGCCTGGAATGAGTTTCTCGATGCCGCCGTGCGCGAGTTGAGCGCCGCGCACCCCGGCGTGCCTTTCAGCCGCGATGACCTGATCGGCAAGATCGTCGGCCGGCGGCCGGATGGCTCGTCGCTGGTCCAGAACGCTGGCGGCGCGAGCCCGGATCAGGACAAAGACCCGCGCAACGACAACGACTTCAACTACGAAGGCGACGCCGAAGGCCGCCAATGCCCATTCCAATCGCATGCCAGGCGCGTCAACCCGCGCAACAGCGTGCCCGGCAAGCCGGTGCCGCGCATCCTGCGGCGCGGCATGCCGTATGGGCCGACCGATCCGCAAGCCGCGCCACAGGACGAGCTCGGCCTCGTGTTCATGGCCTACAACGCCAGCATCGCCGATCAGTTCGAAGTGCTGCAGCGCTGGATCAGCGGTGGCAACAGCAGCGGCGTTTATTCCGGCCAGAGCGACCCGCTGCTGGGCGTGCCGCAAGAGGGCGAGCCGCGGACCTTCCGCTTTCAGCATCACGGCGAAGTGATGCGGGTCGATCTGGACGGTGACGGCGTTCGACCCCCGGTGATCTTGGAGTGGGGCGCTTATCTGTTCGTGCCTTCGTTGCCGGCCATCGCCAAGCTCGCCGAAGGCCTGTGCCCGATGCATGCGCCCAAGCCGAGCTCGGCCCCGCCGCATTCGGCCCAGGTTCGACACGGCGAGCAGATCATCCATCGGCTGCGAGGCCTATTGGCTGCCGAACGCCCGGAATGCGAAGTCACCAACGCCTGGAAAGCCTGCTTGGAAGACCTGAGCGCGCGGATGAATGGCGACACCGCGGCGGTGTGGGCAGCGATTCGCGCCTGCCACGGCGGCGTGCTGGACACGCGCACGAGCTACGGCGTGCTGGTCGGCAGCACCGAGCTGGTCGCGAAAGTGATGAGCGACGAACGGCATTACTCTGTCAAAGGCTATGCGAACCGCATGAAGTCGTCGATCGGCTCGATCTTTCTCGGCATGGACAGAGGCGATGCGGCTTATCAACGCGACGCGCATGCCATCGAAGCCATCCACCAAGGCATCCAGCAGATCACCGAAGCCGAGGCCTTTGCGCAGGCCCATGCCGTGGCCAAGACGTTTCTGACACAGTTATTGGACGGCTCGAACGGCGAGGCCAGCTTCGACATCAAGGAGTATTCGGACGCGGTGCTTTATGGCCTGTGCGTGCATTGGTTCGATCTGCCCGCCGATGGCCAGC
>CAHJWV010000064.1 GCA_903643055.1 Burkholderiales bacterium
CTGCCGACCCGCTGCTGGCCGGCGTGCTTGCGCGCGCCTGAGCAAATTCCTCCTCAGCTACTTCACCACTATTTACTTCAGATCCAGAGGGTCATGCCATGACCACCATTTTCATCGTCGACGATTCCGCCACCATGGTGATGAGCCTGAAGGCTACGCTCGAGATCGCGGGCTTCAAGGTCGAGACAGCGGCCGATGGCGAACAGGCGCTGGCCAAGATCAAGAGCGGCCTCAAGCCCGACCTGATCATCACCGACATCAACATGCCCAAGATGGACGGCATCACGCTGATCCGCGAAGTGCGCAAGGTGTTGCGCTTCACGCCCATCCTGACGCTCACCACCGAAAGCCAGCAAGCCAAGCGCGACGAGGCGAAGAAGCTCGGCGCCAGCGGCTGGATGGTCAAGCCCGTGGGTGGCGCAGACCTGGTGAAGGTGATCCGGCAAGTGTTGCCAGGAGCTTGACATGACCCACACTGTATTGACGATCGAAGACCAACCCGACATCCGGCGGCTGATCCGCATGACGCTTGAATTCAAGGGCTTCAGGGTGCTCGAGGCGAGCAACGGCGAGGACGGGCTGGAATTGGCACGGTTCGCTCAGCCAGATCTGGTCCTGCTGGACGTGCTGATGCCCGGCATCGGTGGCTTGAGCGCGGCCAAGCGGCTGCGGGCAGACCCAGCTCTGTGCCACATCCCCATCGTCATGCTGTCAGCCCTCGGCAGTGCGAGCGACATTGACGCCGGCCTGGAGACGGGCGCCTGTGCCTACCTCACCAAGCCGTTCGGCCCGGTGGCCCTGCTCGAACTCGTCGGACGACTGATCGCTGAAACGCCACCAAAGCTGTCCAAGGCGGCCATTCGGAGCGAACGATGAAACCGACCCGGCCTACGAAACCTTCGGCGGAGCTCGCTTCAGTTCCCTTGCCTGTGCTTGCCGGCGCGGTAGCTGTGGTCGGTATTGCCTTGTCGACTGCATGGTTGCACGCATCGGCTTTCCCCGCGCTGGGCCTGTCATCTGCGCATGAGTTCACCGCTGTCTCGCTGCTGACGGTGTGTGTCGTCGCGGCGCTGACAGCGTTGGGCAGCCGGCTGCTGGCTCGGTGCCGGTGGCGCATGCCGTCGCGGCGGCCTGGCCGGCGCGCACTGCGGCCGGCCGAGGCTGCCGACGAGGTGCGCAGCGCAGCGCCCTATATCGAGCTGATGAACCAGCAGCTGGGCGGTGCGCTGAAGCAATCCGAACAGGACGCACTGATTTTGATCGGTCGCATGAACTCGATCCACGAGGTGTCCAATGAACAGTTCGAGCGCATCCGCCTGTCGCAGGCCAATGGCTCGCAACTGACGCAGGTGATGCAAGACAAAGTGATGGTCGACGCGCAACTGGGCGCGATCCTTGAAATGTTCGTCGACAAGCAGGATGCCGATGTCCAGGCCAATCTCGAACGCATGCAGCGGCTGCAGAGCGTCAAGGCACTGGCGCCGCTAATGGACGTGATTGCGCTGGTGGCGCGGCAAACCAACTTGTTGTCGATCAACGCCGCGATTGAGGCGGCACGCGCCGGCGAGTCCGGCCGCGGCTTTGCCGTCGTGGCGGCCGAGATCCGGCGCCTGTCCGACCAGACGGCTGCCGTGACGGTTGACATTGCGGCCAAGGTGGCCATGGCCACGCGCGATATCGACGCCGAACTCGCCGCCGCGACGGAGGTGGCTGGCAGCCAATCGACCACCGGCAACATGCGTCAGGTGATGTTCGATATCGCTGCGATGCAGCAGCGTTTCGCCGCTTCGACGCTCGAACTTCAGCAGTTGATCGATGGCGTCAAAACCGGCCACCAGGACATCGTCGCGCGGCTGACTGACGCACTGGGCCAGATGCAAGGCCAGGATGTCATGCGCCAGCGGGTCGAAAGCGTGCAACATTCATTGCTGACGTTGAATGAGCACCTGCAGGGCCTGGGGGGCCAGATGCTGGGCGAGCCGCCGTGCGGCCCAAGCGCGGGGCTGACCCTGAAGCAGCGACTCGAAGAAGAACTGGGCCGCTACGTGATGGACAGCCAGCGCGCCACGCACGAGCGGGTCACCGGGCAGGCTACAGCCGGCAGCGCGGCGGCGCCGCTGATTGAGCTGTTCTGACCATGGCACATTCATCCTCGACTGTGCTGCCCACGCCGACCGGGCCCATTGCCATGCAAGCCGCCGACCTGCGGGCGTTGCTCAAACAAGATACCGCGCCGGCACACGAGGCGCTGGAGCAATTGCCACTGATGCGCGCGCTGGCCGATGGCCGGCTCGACGACGCAGAATACCTCGACTACCTGTTGCTGCAACACCGGCTGCAGTCGTCGTTGGAGGCGGCGCTGCGACCGTGGGCGTCAAACGAATGGCTGGGCCGTCGGCTGGTCAAGACGGCCTGGTTGAATGCCGATCTGCGCGCACTCGACAGGGTGGCCGGTACCGGCCGCGTGCCACTTCCGCAGGTCGTTTCGTACCCGCAGGCGCTGGGCGTGCTGTATGTACTTGAAGGCAGCACACTAGGCTTTCAGGTGGTGCGCAAGCGTCTGCCGGCAAACCACCTTGCGCTGACGACCGCTGGGCGCTTTCTGCTGGGCTACGGGCCGGAGACCGGTTCGCTTTGGCGATCGTTCCTCGACGAACTCGCAGCCTTGCCGTGCGCCGATTGGCCGGTGGCGGTAGCCGCAGCGCTCGATACCTTCGCCACATTCCAGCAGGTCTTCTCTGAAGAAAACCGCCGGGCCGCCCCAAGGTTTTCTTGCCCCCTCGGGGGGCTTGACGCGCAGCGGCAGGTCTGGGGGCCTTCGAAAGCCAGTCATGACTGACATCCGTATCGCCGCGCGTCCTCAGTCGATGCCGAACCTGTGGGATCCAGCCAAGCTCACAGTCGACAACTGCGAGCGCGAGCCCATCCACATTCCGAACCTCATCCAGCCAAGCGGCGGCCTGATCGCGTTCGAGCCGGGCACTGGGCGGGTGGTGCATGCCTCGGCCAACCTCGGGCGCTGGTTTCCGGATGCTGCGGGCGGCGCCGCTGGAAGGCTGCTGGCAGAAGTGGTCGGGCAGGCCGCCCACGCTACGCTGATGCAGACGATGGGATTGACCACCGACACCAGCGGTCGACACCGCGCCTTCGCGCTGCCTCCGCCTCCGGAAGTGGGGCAGTGGGTTGCCCTGCAAGGCGTGCTGCATCACCACCAGGGGCTGTGCGTTGCTGAGTTTGAGCCGACAACCACGTCCGAGACGGCTAGCGGTTGGCAGCAGTCGTTCAGCGGCTTGATCGAGGCAATGAGCGGCGCAACCGATCTGGACGAGCTGGTGCAGCGCATGGCCCACAAGGTCAGGGAGTTGGTCGGCTTCGATCGGGTGATGGTCTACCGCTTCGCGCCTGATTGGCACGGGCAGGTGATCGCCGACGCGTGCGACGCGGGCATGGTTTCCTTCCGACAGATGCATTTCCCGGCCAGCGACATCCCGCCCCAGGCGCGGGAGCTGTACCGCGCCAACCTCGTGCGCTACATCTCCGATGCCGACTACACGCCGGTCGCCGTGCTTGCCGCGGCCGGCAACGGCACGGGCGGGCCGCTGGACATGAGCTTCGCGATGCTGCGCAGCGTGTCGCCGATGCACCTGCAGTACCTGCGCAACATGGGTGTGCGTTCGACGCTGACGATCTCGTTGCTGGTTGACGGCCAGCTCTGGGGGCTGATCGCCTGCCACCACCGCACACCGACGGCATTGCCGATCGACCTGCGAAGCGCCTGTAATCTCCTATCTGTGACGGCCGGGCACATGGTCGGCAGCGCCGAGCTGCGCGAGTGTGATCGTGCTGCTGGGAAGACCTCCGACCTCGGGGTCGTGATCGGCTCCGCGTTCCATGACCTGCAGGCGCCGATCGGCGACGTGGTTGGCCGTTGCGCGGGCGCACTGCTGCAACTCGTTGGCGCCACCGGCGGCGCACTGTGGCAGGCCGACGAGTTGTTCCCGTTCGGCAACTGGCCCGAGGGCGAGCGGGGCAATGGCATTGTTGCCAACGCCCGCCTTCAGCTCGAAACCTCCGACCTACACGTCTTCAGCACCGTGCACGCGGCGCTGAATCCACCCCTGACGAGCAATGAGTCGAACAGCTGCTGCGGCTTCATGGCGCTGCGGCTCGCTCCCATGGCCGCCGCCGGTATCGTGTGGCTGCGCCCGGAGCAGCGCCAGCAGATGGTCTGGAGCGGTGACCCGGATCACCCGACGCAGGTGGCTCTCGATGCCCAGGGCCGGCCACACCTGACACCGCGCGCCTCGTTCGCGCGCTGGGAGAGCGAGCTCAAAGGCAGCTGCCTGGATTGGAGCGCTGCCGACAAGGCGGCGGCGCGGTCGCTGCTACCCTTGCAACCAGCGCTGCTGTTGCGTGCGACGCTGGCGCAGATCGGCGTTGGCGAGCATCGCTTCTCGCGCCTTGTGGCGCTGCAGTCCGACATTTATTGGCAGACCGATGTGCAGGGCCGACTGTTGGTGCTGAGCCGCCCGCTGCCGGACGGCCACGGTATGGCTGATGGCCTGACTCTTTGCGAGTTGTTGGCAGCGTACTGCGATGCCGCCATGAAAGATGCCGTGAGCCGGGCCTTTGCCGACAGCACACTGATCGGTCCGCTGCACCTGCACTGCAGCACAGCCGCTGGTGAGCGCATTGAGCTGCGGCTGGACGGCGAGCCGATGCGTGACGCGATGAACCAGGTCGTCGGCTGGCATGGCACGATCACCGACCAGAGCCAGGAAATCGCAGCGCAGCGAGTACAGCGCGAGCGCGACGCGGCTGAACTGGCCAGCGCTGCGAAGACGCGCTTCTTGTCGCAGGTCAGCCACGAATTGCAGACGCCGCTGACCACGGTGCTCGGCTTCTCTGAACTGCTGCTGCTGGACAGCACCCTGTCGACAATGCAGCGCGAACCGCTGCAGCTCATTCAAAAGGCAGGAACCTGGTTGCAGGCGATGATTGCAGACTTGCTTGATCTGTCGCGCGTCGAGACCGGCAACCTCAAGGTCACACTGGGGCCCGTCGAAATCCGGCCCGTGATCAATGAAGCGCTGGCCCTCGTGGGCTTTCAGGCCGCAGCCAAAGACATGCGCTTCGTGGTGGACGACTTGCCGGCGCCGCTGACGGTACGGGCCGACGCGGTGCGACTCAAGCAGGTGCTGGTCAACCTATCCACCAACGCCATCAAGTACAGCCACCCGTCGGGCGAGGTGAAGATTTCAGTCACTGTCGATCAAGTCCAGGGGCGCGTTTGCATCGCGCTGCGCGACAGCGGCTTGGGCATGTCTGCTGAACAGCGCGGCCAGCTGTTCCAGCCCTTCAATCGGCTGGGCCGCGAGGACGGACAAACCCCTGGCACCGGCATCGGGCTGGTGCTGACCAAGCACTTGGTCGAAGCAATGGGTGGTGCGCTGGACGTGGACAGCGTGCTCGGTCAAGGCAGTTGCTTCTCAGTGTCGTTGGCGCTCGTCCAGGCCGATTGGGGCCCGGCGCGACCGGGTTGAACAATCGATGGAGATCGGAAGAGCACACGTCTGAA
>CAHJWV010000065.1 GCA_903643055.1 Burkholderiales bacterium
GAAGGCGTGAGCTACGAGGAAATCCGCTACGAGGGCTATGGCATCGGCGGCGCCGCGTTGATCATCGATGCGATGACCGACAACCGCGTGCGCACCGTCGCCGAGATCCGCCACGTGCTGAGCAAGCACGGCGGCAACCTCGGTACCGAAGGTTCGGTCGCCTTCCAGTTCAAGCATTGCGGCCAGTTGGTGTTCGCACCCGGCACCGGTGAAGACAAGGTCATGGAAGTGGCGCTCGAAGCCGGCGCCGAAGATGTGGTGACCGGCGACGATGGCGCCATCGAAGTGCTGACCGCGCCGCATGACTTCGAGGCCGTGAAAGCCGCGCTCGAAGCGGCAGGCCTGAAACCTGAAATCGCCGAAGTGACGATGCGTGCCGAGAACACCATCGAGCTCAGCGGCGAAGACGCGCAACGCATGCAAAAGCTGCTTGACGTGATCGAAGACCTGGACGACACCCAAGCCGTCTTCCACAACACCCTCCTCGGCGAATGAGAGCAGCCCCATGAAAGTTCTCGTCATCGGCTCCGGCGGCCGCGAACACGCACTGGCCTGGAAGCTTGCGCAATCGACCAAGGTGCAGCGCGTTTATGTGGCGCCCGGCAACGGCGGCACCGCGCTCGACGTGCAACTGAAGAACATTGCGATCACCGACGTCAAGGCGCTGGCCGACTTCGCCCAGGCGGAGAAGATCGCGCTGACGGTGGTTGGCCCCGAAGCGCCGCTGGCGGCCGGCGTGGTCGACGAATTCCGCTCGCGCGGCCTGCGCATCTTCGGCCCGACGCGCGCTGCCGCGCAGCTCGAAAGCTCGAAGGCCTTTGCGAAGGACTTCATGAAGCGCCATGCAATCCCGACCGCCGACTACGACACCTTCTCTGATGTGGCGGCGGCGCATGCTTATGTCGACCGCATTGGCGCACCGATCGTCATCAAGGCCGATGGCCTGGCCGCGGGCAAGGGCGTGGTCGTTGCGATGACGCTCGACGAAGCCCATGAAGCCATCGATTGGATGCTGAGCGGCGACAGCGGCGACAACAAGCTGGGCGTGCAACATAACGCTGGTGGTGCGCGGGTGGTGATCGAGGAGTTTCTGCAGGGCGAAGAAGCCAGCTTCATCGTGCTGTGCGACGGCCGCCATGTGCTGCCACTCGCCACCAGCCAGGATCACAAGCGTCTGCTCGATGCCGACCAGGGCCCGAACACCGGCGGCATGGGCGCCTATTCGCCGGCGCCGGTGGTCACGCCCAATGTGCACGGCAAGGTCATGCAAGACATCATCCTGCCGACGATCGAAGGCATGGCGCGCGATGGCATTCCGTTCACCGGCTTTCTGTATGCCGGTTTGATGATCGATGAACACGGCGTGCCGAAGACGCTGGAGTTCAACACCCGCATGGGCGACCCGGAAACGCAGCCGATCATGATGCGGCTCAAAAGCGATCTGTTCGATGTGTTCATGGCCGCGACCGATGGCACGCTGGATCAGGTTGCGCTGCAATGGGATCGCCGCGTGGCACTCGGCGTGGTGATGGCTGCCGCCGGCTACCCGCTCACCCCACGCAAGGGCGATGCGATCACCGGACTGCCGGAAACGACGACCGATGCGACGACCGACGCGATGGTGTTCCACGCCGGCACGGCGCCTCAGGGTGCCGGCACCGTGACTTCGGGTGGCCGCGTGCTGTGCGTGACGGCCTTGGGCGAATCGGTGAAGACCGCGCAGCACCGCGCTTACGACGTGCTGCAGAACATCCACTTCGATGGTGCGCAGTTCCGGCACGACATCGGCCATCGCGCGATCAAGCGGTGAGGGGCCGGTGGCGTCACTCCGCTTTGTGCGTGCGGCCGGCGTTGCAGATGGCGCTGAGTCGCATCGGTGCGACCCCCTTGCTGCCCCTCTGAGATGAACACCCAAGACGTCCGTAGCTATCTGCTGGGCCTGCAGCACCGGATCATCGGCGCGATGGAGACCGAGGGCGGCGAGCCCTTCGTCACCGATGCCTGGACGCGCGAGCCCGGCGGCAAGCTCGAAGGCGATGGGCTGTCGCGGCTGATCGAAGACGGCCGCCTGCTGGAGCGCGGCGGCTGCAACTTCTCGCATGTCAAAGGCCGGGCGATGCCGCCATCGGCCACACAGCATCGGCCGGAGTTGGCCGGTGCGCCTTTCGAGGCGCTGGGCGTGTCGCTGGTTTTTCATCCACGCAATCCGCATGTGCCGACGGTGCACATGAACGTACGCATGTTTGCCGCGCTGCCGGCCGATCGCGCGCCGGTGGTGTGGTTCGGCGGCGGCATGGACCTCACGCCGTACTACGGCTTCGAGGAAGACGCGCAGCACTTTCACCGCATCAACCGCGATGCGCTCGCGCCGTTTGGCGACGACAAGTACCCGCGCTTCAAGCAATGGTGCGACGAATACTTTTTCTTGAAGCACCGCAACGAGCCGCGCGGCATCGGCGGCGTGTTCTTCGATGACTTCGCGGAAGGTGGCTTCGACAATGGCTTTGCGTTGATCCGTGCGGTTGGCGACGGGCTCGTTGATGCGTATCTGCCGATCGTGCAGCGCCGCCGTGAAACGCCTTACGGCGAGCGCGAGCGCGACTTCCAGGCTTACCGCCGTGGCCGCTATGTCGAATTCAATCTGGTGTTCGACCGCGGCACCTTGTTCGGGCTGCAGTCCGGCGGGCGCACCGAAAGCATCCTGATGTCGATGCCGCCGATCGTGAAGTGGCGCTACAACTGGTCGCCCGAAGCCGGCACGCCGGAGGCGCGCCTGTACAGCGACTTCCTGCGCCCGCGCGATTGGGCTTCGGCGGGGCCGATCGCTTGAATCGCATTGGACTGTTCGGCGGCAGCTTCGACCCGGTGCACAACGCGCACCTGGCGTTGGCGCAAGCCGCGCTCGCCGAGTTGAAGCTCGATCAGCTGCACTGGGTGCCGGCGGGCAAGCCCTGGCAGAAGGCGCGTGAACTGGCGCCGGCCATCCATCGCGCGGCGATGGTGCGGCTGGCCCTCGAAGGCGAGCCGCGCTTCGTGCTCGATGCGAGCGAGTTGCACCGTGACGGTCCGAGCTACAGCATCGACACCGTGCGTCAGCTTCATGCCCAGCAAGCTGACGCGCAGTGCTATCTCATCATCGGCCAGGATCAATACACGTCGCTGCACACCTGGCGCGATTGGCAGGAGTTGCTGAGCCGGGTGACGCTGGCCGTGGCCAACCGGCCGGGCGTGGCGATGCACGCCGATGAGCGTGTGCACGAGGCCCATCGGCAAGCCGTGAGCCTGCCGATGATGAACATTTCTTCCACCGACATCCGCGCCCGAGTGGCGGCAGGGCAGGGCATCGCCGACCTGGCCCCCGCTGCTGTGGCGCGCTATATTGATCATTACGACCTCTACAGAGGCACCCCCAGGAGTTGAATGGACATCCGAAAACTGCAGCGCGCCATCGTCGATGGTCTCGAAGACGTGAAAGCCCAAGGCATTCAGGTTTTTGATACCGAGCATCTGTCACCGCTCTTCGAGCGCGTCGTCATTGCCTCGGGCACCTCGAACCGACAAACCAAAGCGCTGGCCGCCAGCGTGCGCGATGCCGTGAAGTCGAAGGGCTTTCCGGTGCTGCGCACCGAGGGGGAAGACAACGGCGAATGGATCATCGTGGACTGCGGCGCTGCCGTCGTGCACGTGATGCAGCCCGCGATCCGCGAGTACTACCACCTCGAAGAGATCTGGGGCGACAAGCCGGTCAAGCTGAAGGTCGAGGTCGCCTCGACCAAGCTGGTCAAGGCCTCCGAGCCCGATGAGCCTGAAAAGGCCCTGAAGCCAGGCAAGAAAACGGCGGCCAAGAAGGCCGCTTCCAAGACGGTGGCTTCGAAGGCCCCGGCATCGCAGAAGCCTGCTGCGAAGACCGCCGTCAAAGCGCCGGCCAAGAAGGCGGCAACTGCTCGCACAAGCACAGCAACGAGCACAGCGACGAGCTCGCGGACAGGCACCAGCACGCGCGTCAGCGCAGGCACGACGGCAGGCCGGTCCTCTTCGAGCAGAGCGACAACGGCAGCCAAGCCGGTGGTGGCCAAGAAGAAGACCTCGTCGACCAACGTGACGATCCTGAAGGTGGGCCTGCCCAAACCTGCAGCGAAGAAGGCAGCAGCGAAGGCTGCGCCGGCACGCCGCGGTGCTCCGGCCCCCGCAGGCGTCACGCGCACCGTCGGTGTGAAGTCGAGTGCGGCCAAGTCTGCGTCTGTGAAAACCGCATCGGCCAAGAAGCCGCCGGTCAAGACCGTGGCAGCAAGGCCCGCTCCGGCCAAGAAGGCGGCACCGAAGCCAGCGGCCAAGCCAGCTGCCAAGAAGGCGGCGACCAAGAAGACCTCCAGCCGGGCGTGAAGCTGCTGCTTGCCGCCGTCGGCCAGCGGCAGCCCGCGTGGGCCGACACGGCCTATGAGGATTTCGCCAAGCGCTTTCCACCGGAAATGCGCTTGGAATTGAAAGCCGTGAAGGCCGAGCCACGCGGCTCCAAGACCTATGAGCAACTGATGGCCGCCGAGGCCACGCGCCTCGAAGCCGCCTTACCTAAAGGCGTTCGACGCGTGGTGCTTGACGAGCGCGGCGACCGGCTCACCACGGTGCAACTGTCGGCACGCATGAAGGCGTGGATGCACGATGGCCGCGATGTCGCGTTGCTGATTGGCGGCCCCGATGGCCTGGATGCTTCGCTGAAGCAAACCGCCGACGAGACGCTGCGGCTGTCTGACCTGACTCTTCCCCATGCCTTCGTGCGCGTGCTGCTGGCCGAGGCGCTGTACCGCGCCTGGACCTTGATGGTGAACCATCCCTACCATCGTGAATGAGCGCATGGCGCCTACCTGATTTCCACCATGCCTGACTTCATTTATCTCGCATCGCAGAGCCCTCGCCGCCGTCAACTGCTGACGCAGATCGGCGTGCGCCACGAACTGCTGCTGGCCGATGACAGCGAAGACGCCGAAGCCCTGGAAGCCGAGGTGGCCGGCGAGTTGCCGGCAGCCTATGTCGAGCGCGTGACCCAAGCGAAGCTGCAGGCCGCAAGCAGGCGCCTGAAGGCGCGCGGCCTGGAAGCGGCGCCGGTGCTGTGTGCCGACACCACCGTGGCACTGGGCCGGCGCATTCTGGGCAAGCCGACGGACGCCGATGACGCGCGCCAGACCTTGTCGCTGCTGTCGGGCCGCAGCCACCGCGTCATCACCGCGGTAGCCGTGGCGGCCGGGCGGCGCATGCTGTGGGCCGTCAACGTGTCCAAGGTGCAGTTTGCCGAGATCGATGCGAAGCAGATCGAGGCTTACATCGACAGCGGCGAACCGTTCGGCAAGGCCGGTGCCTATGCGATCCAGAGCAGCGCTGCGGCATGGGTCGAGCGCATTGAAGGCAGCTACTCCGGTATCATGGGTTTGCCTCTTTTCGAGACGGCCCAACTGCTGAGACAAGCACGCGTCACCTTCTGACGCGCACAACCGAGACCCGCCCGAATGCACGACATTCTCATCAACTGGGCGCCCCAGGAAACGCGTGTCGCGGTGGTCGA
>CAHJWV010000066.1 GCA_903643055.1 Burkholderiales bacterium
ACGACGCTCTTCCGATCTCCTCGGCGGTGCGCGGCCAGCCCATCGGCAGGCGGCCACGGAAAGGCTTGTCACCCCACAGCACGTCGGTGATGCCAGCGCCTTCGCTGCCGGGTTGATAGGCCATCACCACCGCATCAGCGCGCTGATGCGATTCCCCAAGCAGCAACGGGCGGCCGGCGATCACCAGCAGCACGAGCTTGTCGACCCGCGGGCGCAGCGCTTCTACGGCTGCAGCGTCTTCGCGGCTCAGCGCCAACTCGCCGATCTCACGGTCGCCCACGCCTTCGGCATAAGGCGTTTCGCCGACCACGGCGATGCCCACGTCGGCCTTGCCGCTGAATTTGCCGAGCGCGTCGAAGCGCACTTCGGCCCCGGCCGCCTGCTGAATGGCCGCCAGCACGCTGGTGCCGGGGAAATGCTTGTTGCCGCGCACGCCTTGCCATTCGAGCGTCCAGCCACCGGATTGCGCACCGAGGTCATCGGCCAGTGCGCCGGCCACCAATACCGTCGCACCCTTGCGCAGCGGCAGCGTGCCCTTGGCGTTCTTCAGCAGCGTCAACGATTGCGCCACGGCCTCGCGCGCCACGGCGCGATGGGCCGGCGAGCCGAACTCCGGCAGCAGCGCCGGCAGCGCACGCGATTGCTCGAACAGGCCCATCGCGAATTTCGCGCGCAGGATGCGCCGCGTGGCGTCATCGATGCGCACTTGTTCCACTTCATGGGCCTTCACGGCCTCGGTCAGCGCCGCAATGAACTCGGCCGATTTCTTCGGCACCATCGCCATGTCGATGCCGGCATTGACTGCGGCCGCGACCTGCTCCCTGAACGAGCCCGGCAGCAGCTGGATCGCATCCCAGTCCGAGACCACGAAGCCCTGGAAGCCGAGCCGGCCCTTCAACACCTCGGTCAACAGGTGCTTTTCGGCATGCAGCTTGGTGCCGTTCCAGCTGGAGAACGAAGCCATCACGCTCATCACGCCGGCATCGAACTGTGCTTTGTAAGGCGGCAGATAACGCGCCAGCAACGCGTCGGTGTCACCCTTCGTGTCGCCCTGGTCGATCGGGTAATTCGCATTCGGCGCGGTCGAGCGGGGGCCCACCCAGGCCGTGCCGCCATCGCCGATGAAGTGCTTGGCGGTCGGCATCACGCGCGGTGCGTTGGCTGCCAGCGGCGTCATCAGGCCTTGCGAATAGGCGCGGCCGAGCGCGCTCACCAGCGCCCCGTCTTCGCCGAAGGATTCATGGGTTCGGCCCCAGCGCAGGTCTTGCGTCACCGAGACCATCGGGCTGAAGTTCCAGTAGATGCCGGTGGCGGCCATCTCGCGCGCAGTGATCTCGCCAACGCGGCGCACCAGCGCTTCATCGCGGGTGGCCGCCAAGCCCAGCAGGTGCGGAAACAAGGTCGCTCCCTTGACCGACTGATGGCCGTGGACGGCGTCGATGCCATACAGGATCGGAATGCCCAGCCGCGTCGCGGCGGCGGCCTTCTGGTAGCCGTCGATCATCTCGACCCAACTGGCTGGCGCGTTCGGCAACGGCGAGCTGCCGCCGCCCGACAGCACGCTGCCGAGAAGGCGCTGGCCGGCGGTCGCGGCATCGACGGCAAAGCGCTCGGCCTGGGTCATCTGGCCGATCTTTTCAGCCAGCGTCATGCGCGCCAGCAGGTCGTCAACGCGCTGCTCGACGGGCAAGGCCGGGTTGCGATAAGCAGCCGAGGCCGGTGGCGCGCTGGCGGTGAGATCGGCCACCGGCGCCGGCTCGGCCGCGATGCTTGCAGCACTGCATAACGCTGCACTGACGAGCCATGCACCTGCGAGCACGGCACCGGCGAAGCGACGGGCTGCGCGGGTGGGTGGGCCTGCAGATGGGCCTGCAGATGTATCTGCAGATGGACCAGCAGAAGCACAGCGGGCCGCAATCCGCAGACAAAACGGGAGGTGGCAGCAGGCGGTGTCGCTTCGGGTGAACGGGATGAAGGTCATGACGAAGGCCGCATGGGCGCGGGTAGTGGGGATGAGGCAACGGAATGGCTCATCAACGGTAACCCAAGCCCCGGCTTCCGGCGCAGAATGAAGCCGCCACAGCCAATTCACATCAGCTCATGCGCTGAAGTGGTGGCTCGCTGAAAGGTGTGCTGAAAGCATTGCGCTGCCGGTTACCTCTTGCTCCTCAAGCGCGGTGCGGCCTGACCGAAATGCAAACATGCGTCTCTGGCATCTGGCCAGCGGCGTGCGCCACCATGAAGGAGAAACCATGCCGATGACCGAGAAGTTTTTCGCCAACACTGCGGCGTTGCCCTCGATGCCCGAGGTCGCGCACCGGCTGCTGCGTTCGTTCGAGGATGACGAGCTCAGCCTGCAGACGCTGTCGGATCTGATCTCGCAAGACCAGGGTTTGTCGGTCAAGCTGCTGCGCATGGCGAACTCGGCCCGCTACAGCCCGCGCCACGCCATCTCGACGATCAAGGATGCCGCCGCCACGCTCGGCCTGCAATGCGTGCGCGATCTGGCAATGGCCGCCTGCGTGGCGGGGGCCTTCCCGAAAAACGGTGACTTCGACCGGCTGCGCTTCTGGCGCCACGGCCTGGCCACAGCCGGCCACGCCCGCGTGCTGGCGCAATTCTGCGATCTCGACCCAGACACCGCTTACCTGGCCGGTTTGGTGATGCGCACCGGCGAGCTGCTGATGCTGATGACCGAGCCCGAAAATGTGGGCACCGCCGAGGCCCGCGCGATCACGCCTGACAGCCTGCTCGACCAGGAGTTGTCACTGTTCCACTGCACCCATCTCGAGGTGACGAGTGAGCTGGCCAAGCGCTGGCGCTTCCCGGCCGAGCTGGTGGCGAGCCTGAGCGCTGCCGCCGACCCGCTCACGGTGCGGCCGTTCTCGAAGCTGGGCGCCACGCTGCGCCTGGCCAGCGTGATGAGCGATGCCGGTGAGCGCGGGCTGCCAGAAGCCGCCACGCTGCAGGAGCTGCACCCCGACCTGATCAGCCACCTGCGCCTCGACCTCGACTGGCTGCAAAAGCACCTGACACCGTGGGACCAGCTGACCAGCGGGGTCGATCAGCTGCTGCACTGAGGCGCGGCGTTAGCTTGCTGGGAAGCACCGGACGCGCAGGCCCCGAATAGCCTGCGCCTGAGCGCCGTTGTTGGATCACCCCAACAGCGCTCAGGCCGCGAACGGATCAGTCGGTGACCAGCGGCTTGAACAGCTCTTCGAAGTCCTGGGCACTCAAGGTGGCGTCGCTCGCCACGCCGGAGAGCAGCGCATCGGCCAAACCG
>CAHJWV010000067.1 GCA_903643055.1 Burkholderiales bacterium
CACGCTGGTTGACCTGCCGCCCGACCAACTGGTGCTGGCGCTGACCGAAGGCCGCATCGATGCGGCTGCGATGTGGCAGCCCCTGGTGTCACAGGCGGAATCGACGCTCGGCAACCTCGGACAGGTATTCACCGAACCGAGCGCCTACACGGTGATGCATGTGCTGGTGGGCCGCAACGAGTTCTTGCGCACCCATCGCATCGCAGTACAGAAGCTGCTGCGCGCGATGCTGAAGGCCGAAGAATTCAACCGCAATGATCCGCATCGCGCGATGGAGCTGACGGCGCAGCGGCTGAAGATCCCTGTGCAGAGCCTGCAGGCCGGCTGGGGCGAACTCGATCTCGCCGTCGACATGCAGCAGTCGCAGCTGATCACGCTGGAAGACGAGGCGCGTTGGGCGATCGCACGCGGCCATGCGCCGCCCGGGCCGCTGCCCAACTTCCTGCCCCACTTGTCGCTCGACGCACTGCTGGCGGTGCTGCCCGAGCGCGTGAGCGTGGTTCGCTAACGCCATCACGCCATGAAGCCATAAACCATGAAGATCGGAACAAAAGGACGCATCTCGGCCGTGCTGACCCTGGGCACGATCGCTTTCATCGCAGCGATGATCTGGTGGGCCAACACCGAAGTGGAAGACGCCGGGCGGCAACGCAAGCAGGCCAACGAAATCTCGCGCGGGCTCGATGAACTGCGGCTGGTGTCTTTTGAATACCTGCTCGGCCGCCAGGAGCGCGCCCGGATGCAGGCGCAAAGCGTCTCGACGCGGCTTGACCGGCTGATGGAGACCCCCATCTTCACCGGTGTGCGGCAACGCGAACTGATGAACTCGCTGCGCTCGCGCAGTGTGATCGCCCAGGGCATCTTCTCCGAACTGCTGTCCGACCCGCAGGCCAACTCCGGCCAGCGCAGCGATGACGAAACCCTGCGCCGCTTCGAAGCCCAGCTGTCGAGCCGGTTGCTGATCCTGCAGCAGGACAGCCTGGCCGACGCGTTCTCGTTGACCGATGTGTCGACCGATCGCATCCGCGAAGCGCAGCGACGCGTGGTCGTGGTCACCTTGGCGGGCCTGGCCTTGATTGCATTGATCGTGATCGGCGCGGGCCTCTTCATACATCGCGATGTGCTGGTGCCGATTGCCCGGCTGGAGCAGGCCACCAACGAAGTGGCCGCGGGCAACTGGAGCTTCACGCTGAATGTTGCCAGCGACGACGAGATCGGCGAGATGTCGCGCAATTTCGATGCGATGACACGGTCGCTGCGCGATTCTTTCGCGCAGATCGAGCGCAGCAACCAGGAGCTCGCCGCATTGAACCAGGAGATCGAATCTTTCAGCTATTCGGTGTCGCATGACCTGCGCGGCCCCTTGCGCAGCATGGATGGCTTCTCGCTCGCCCTGCTCGAAGACTACGGCGACAAGCTCGATGCCGAGGCGAAAGACTCGTTGTCGCGCATCCGCGCCGCCAGCCAGCGCATGGGCAGGCTGATCGACGAATTGCTCGGCCTGTCGCGCGTGACCCGTGCCGAGCTGACCCTGCGGCCGGTCAGCCTGAGTGCCGTGGCCACCGAAATCATCGAAGCTCTGGCCCAACAGCACCCGCACCGTTCAGTGCAATGGCAGATCGACGAGGGTCTGACGATCCAGGCCGACAAGCCGCTCATCCAGATCGCCATGCAGAACCTGCTGGAGAACGCCTGGAAGTTCACTGGCAAGACCGATGCACCGCTCATCCGTGTCGGCATGCTCGATCGCAACGGCCAGAAGGATTACTTTGTGGCTGACAACGGCGTCGGCTTCGACATGGCCTACGCCGATCGCTTGTTCGGCGCCTTCCAGCGCCTGCATCACGAGACCGACTTCCCCGGCACCGGCATCGGCCTGGCCATCGTGCAGCGCATCTTCCGGCGGCACGAGGGCTCGATCAGGGTCGAAGCACAGCCGGGACTGGGCGCAACGTTTTATTTCAGGCTGAAAGAACCATCCCATGAATGATTCGAACAAGGTGATCCTGCTGGTCGAAGACAACCCGGACGACGTCGCCCTCACACTGCGCGCCTTCAAGCGCAGCCACGTTAGCAATCCCATCACCGTGGCCCGTGACGGCATCGAAGCCCTCGACTTTCTGTTCGGCCGCGGCGTCCATGCCGACCGCGCCCATGCCTCGTTGCCGACGATCGTGATCCTCGACCTGAAGCTGCCCAAGCTCGATGGCCTGGGGGTGCTGAAGGCCTTGCGCGCCGATGAGCGCACCAAGCTGCTGCCGGTCGTGATCCTGACCTCGTCGAAGGAAGAACAAGACCTGATCTCCGGCTATACGCTCGGCGCGAACAGCTATGTGCGCAAGCCGGTCGACTTCGCCGAGTTTGTCGAAGCGGTCAAGGTACTCGGCATCTATTGGCTGATGATGAACGAGTCTCCACCCGAACGAGCCACCTCGTGAGTCGCTCTGTCAAAGTGCTGGTCGTCGAAGATTCCGACGACGACGCCAAACTGGCCATGCGCATGTTGAAGCGCGGTGGCTTCGACCCGACCTATCAGCGCGTGCAAGACGTCGACGGCCTGATCGACGCGTTGAAGCACGACACCTGGGACGCGGTGCTGTCGGACTTCCGCATGCCCGGCTTCAACGGCGTTGATGCGCTGAAGATCTTCCGCGATACCGGGCTCGACATTCCTTTCATCTTCTTCTCCGGCACCATCGGCGAAGAGACCGCAGTCGAGGCGATGAAGGCGGGTGCGAGCGACTATGTGATGAAGCAGCACCTGGCGCGGCTGGCGCCGGTGCTGGAGCGCGAACTCGGCCAGGCATTGATTCGGGCCGAGCACCGGCAGGCGCAGATCGACCTCGAAGTCTCGCGCGACCGCTACCTCGACCTCTATGACTTCGCACCTGTCGGCTACCTGACGCTGACCGAGGAAGGCCTGATCTCGCAACTCAACCTCACCGGTGCGGCCATGCTCGGCGAGGAGCGGCCTGCGTTGATGAACATGCCGTTCGCGCGCTTCGTGCCGCCCGAAGAGGCCGACCACTGGCGGCAGCACTTCCTGGTCGCGCTGTACCACGGCAATAACCTTCGTCTTGAGCTGACACTGAAGGGCGCACAGGGCCAGCGCTGCCCGGTGCAGCTGGATTGCACGCGAGTCACTTCTGAGAGCGCCGCCCCCATGGTGCGCGTGACACTGACCGACATCAGCGCACGCAAGGAGGCCGAGGCCAACCTGCGCGGCTTCGAGGCGCAGTTGCGCGAGGTGCAGAAGATGGAGTCGATCGGCACGCTGGCCGGCGGCATCGCGCACGACTTCAACAACATCCTCGGCGCGATCCTCGGCAACCTGTCGCTTGCACGCAATGAAGTCGGCACCGGCCACGCCGCGCTCGTCAACCTGGACGAAATCCAAAAAGCAAGCCTGCGCGCACGCAACCTCGTGCAGCAGATCCTCGCGTTCAGCCGCCGCGCACCGCAGCAGCTCGTGACACAGTCGTTGGGCCCGTTGCTGATGGAGACACGCCAGTTGCTGCGCGCCACGCTACCAGCCCGCGTCGGCTTCGAGGTCAACGATTCCGATGAACCGCTGTACGTGCATGCCGATGGCACCCAGGTCCAGCAGGTGCTGATGAATCTGTGCACCAACGCCTGGCATGCCCTGGCCGATGGCGTCGGGCACATCACGGTGGGCATCGATCACGTCCACATCGACGTCGGCAACGCCAAACGGCTGGGCGGCTTGCCACCCGGTCCGTATGCGCACCTGTGGGTGTCCGACGACGGCATTGGCATGGACACCGCGACACGCGAGCACATCTTCGAACCCTTCTTCACGACCAAGCCGGTCGGGCAAGGCACGGGCCTCGGGCTGTCGGTGGTGCACGGCATCATGACGGCGCACCATGGCGCGATCGATGTCGACAGTGAGCCCGGGAAAGGCAGCACCTTCCACCTGTACTTCCCGGTCGTTCCCCCTCCATCCGCCGGCGCTGCCGCGGCCAAGCCCGCCGCGCACGAAGCCGCTCGCGGCCAGGGCCAGCATGTGCTGTACATCGATGACGACGAGACGATGGTGGTGATGGTCGAGCGCATCCTGCAGCGCTCAGGCTACGAGGTCAGCGGCTATCAAGACGCACAGGCCGCGATGGCCGCGGTGCGTGAGCGCCCTACGGCCTTCGACCTGGTCGTCACCGACTTCAACATGCCCGAGCTGTCGGGCCTGGACGTGGCTCGCGAGCTGGCGCGCATCCGCCCTCAGTTGCCCGTCGTCATCAGCTCCGGCTACATCACCGAAGAACTGCGCATCGAAGCGCGGCTGGCCGGTGTGCGCAGCCTGCTGGAGAAGCAGAACACCTTCGAAGAGCTGAGCCAATTGGTCGGGCGTACCTTGCTGCGCAGATAACGCGCAGCCTGCGCCAAGCACCTGAAACCCGGCAAGTTTGCGAACGGGCAAACACCCCGCCAGGTGTTGCCACCTGCAGATGCCGGGTTGTCGGCGGCGGTGGCTGAATTTTCTTGAACTCTCATGGAAAGATCTCCTTCGCAATGGATGAGGATGGCAGGTCGCCATG
Source organism: Burkholderiales bacterium (assembly GCA_903643055.1). Next base: position 4,557 of record CAHJWV010000067.1, read on the forward strand.
GACCTGTTGAAGAACCAATTGATGACTCAGTCTTGCAGTTCTATTTCCACGTAGAGCTAACGCCACGAAGAAACGGCATCACAAGCAAAGCAAGCGCTTGGGGCCTGTTGACAGCAAAACAAAGGTTCATTTTTAATGCTCTCCTCGCCATGAGTTCCAGGCGTTGTGCAGGAGCACAGGAAGCACTCCGGAGTTCACTGGGTGGGACGACCGATAACTCCTCATCAGAGCGTCATCGAGCCGGTGTGCAATGACCGGCCCATGACCGGGCGAATGCGGTCAAAGGTCCAGCGCGGGGCGGTGTTCTTCTTCGCTGACGAAGGTCCAGCGACCGAGGAATGACACCACGAAGGCGATCGCTGCGGTCAGCAGGATCACCGACCAGGCCGACAACCACGCGTTGTCGTAAGCACCGAACAGGCTGGCGCGGAAGGCCCGCACCACCCAGGTGAACGGCAGCCACGGGTTCAGGTGGCGGAACAGCTCGCCGCTCAGCTCGATCGGCAACACGCCGCCGGCCGATGACAGCTGCACGATCAGCAGCAGCAGCGCGAGCGCCTTGCCCACATCGCCGAAAGTACGCGTCAACGCGAGAATGATCAGCAGGAAGGTCAGCGAGGCCAGTGTCAGCGTGAGCCAAAACGCCGGCAGGTCCGGCACGTGGACATGCAGCAGCGCCGTCAGCATCAACAACACGATGCTGGCTTGCGCGACGACCATCGCCGACAACAGCGCCAGCTTGCCCAGCAGCTGCGACAGCCGCGAAGCCTCGCGTGCCGATTCGGGCAGGCGGCGCAGATGGAACAGAAACGCCGTCATCACCGCGCCCATCCACAACGCAACCGGCACAAAGTTCGGGGTAAAACCAGTGCCGTTGTTGGGCACCGGAGCGAAGATCTCGACCACCGGCTCGACCGAATCGGCGAGGCCGCGCGCACTGCCTTCGAGCGACGGCACATCGTTCG
>CAHJWV010000068.1 GCA_903643055.1 Burkholderiales bacterium
GCCCCCACGCAACACCGAAGGTGTTGGCCTCCAGCACATATTGCGGAACCGGCCGACCCTCACGCCGGAGCTTGTCGAACAACACCGAATGATGACTGCCTGGCGCTTGGTGTACCAGCCATTCCCCGGCCATCAGTTCTTCCCACTTCGTCGAGGCGGCGAGGGGGTGGCCCACCCGGCACGCCACCATCATCTCGAGCGCGCATATCGGCTCAAAGTCGAGATCGGGGTCGACGAACTGCTCCATCAATGCGGCGACCGCGAAGTGCACGTGACCTTCCCGCAACTGCGGCAGGGCCAACGGCATCAGCCCCTCGTACAGCCGCACCTGGGCTTGTGGCATTTCCTGCCTGAAGGCGCGCAGCACCTGCGGCAATGCGCCCATGAAGACGACCGGTGTGACGGCGACCGCGAGGTCTGCACGCTTGCTGCCTTGAAGCACCCGGATGTCTTGCAACGCCATGTCGAGCTGGGCATTGGCCAAGCGCGCCCGCAGTGCAAGTTGCTTGCCGCTCTCGGTGAGCGTCACGCCGCGCGAACCGCGATGGATCAGCGCTGCGTCGACATCTGTTTCCAGGTCGCGAATCGCCTTGGTGACGGCTGGCTGACTCAGTCCCAAGGCGCGCGCGGCAGCCCGGATGCTGCCCGCTTCCGCGACCTGAACCAACGCCCTGAGTTGGAAATCTTTCACGCAGGTGACAAGTGGTGGTTATCAGCAAAACGATCGCGACATCTTCCCGGGCACCCAACAGTTGGTAAAACTGGATTCCGACATGGATCCCCTTATGCCTGACAACACTGCCCTCTGGCAACTGAGCGCCGGGGCGATGCTCGCGGCCATGCGGTCCAGAGCCGTTTCGTGCAGAGAGATAACCGAAAGTGTGCTCGGGCGCGCGCACCGGATCAATCCGCACCTCAATGCCCTGACGGAAATCCTTGACGCCGAGGCGCTGGCGGCGGCCGACGATGCGGATCGCCAGATCGCTCGCGGGCAGACGCTGGGATCGCTGCATGGCGTGCCGGTCACGACCAAGGTCAACGTCGACCAGGCCAGGCGGGCTACCACCAACGGCTCGGTTGCACTGAGAGGACTGATCGCCACCGAAGACGCCCCGGTTGTCGCCAACCTGCGACGCGCGGGGGCCATCCTTATCGGGCGGAGCAACACCGCCACGTATTCGGTACGCTGGTTTACCGACAACGCGGTCCACGGCCGAACGCTCAATCCCTGGGACCATGACGTGACGCCGGGCGGCTCCAGTGGCGGCGCGGCTGTGGCCGTGGCCACCGGAATGGGGCCCATTGCGCACGGAAACGACATGGGCGGTTCGATCCGCTATCCGGCCTATTGCTGCGGCATCGCCGGGCTTCGGCCGACGGTGGGGCGCATTCCCGCGCACAACCCCAGCGCCAAGGCCGAGCGCGGCATCGCGTCACAGCTGATGTCCGCACAGGGGCCGCTGGCCCGCCGAGTGGCGGATCTGAGGCTCGCGATGGATGCCATGGCGCAATTCGATGCGCGCGATCCCAACTGCATGCCTCTGCCGATGCCTTCCAGCACAACGCCGGCCGGATTGCGGGTGGCGGTGTGCGGGTCTTACGAAGGGATGGATGTGCATTCCGGCGTGACTGCAGCCGTGCGGCAAGCCGCGGATTGGCTGAGCGATGCCGGTTACGCAGTCGAAGAGGCCCGGCCACCTGCGCTGGCGGAAGCAGCGGCAAGTTGGCGTCTCCTGGTCGTGGAAGACGGACGCCGCAGCGTGAGCGCCGCAATCCGCGACCACGCAGACCCGGCCATGCAGATCAGCCAGCGCCATATGGAGCATGGCATCGAGGACGCCAGCCGCGACGCCGTCCTGGATGCGCTGGCCATCCGGTTCGGCCTCGCACGTCAGTGGGCGGACTTCCTGAACCGCCATCAGCTGCTGCTGCTCCCCGTCTCCTGGCAGCCTCCCGCGCCCCAGGATGCAGATGCCGGCTCGTGGGATCGCTTCTCGGCGCTGCTGCAAGCGCAAAGTCCCCTGCTTGCCACCGCTTGCCTCGGCCTTCCAGCCATCACCGTGCCGACCGGCATGCTGGGCTCCACCCCGATCGGTGTGCAGCTCGTGAGCGCCAGGTTCAGGGAGGATTTGCTGCTAGACGCGGCAGAGACCATCGAAAAGGCCGCCGGATTCGAGATCGACCTCGCTGAATTCCCCCGCACCAGTGCTCCTCAACCTGCGAAACACACCCATGACTGATCCCAATAGCCCATTCATGCCCGTCAAGGGCCTCTCTGTCCGCAGGCGCAGCCTGACCCTGGCCGGCGGACTGATGCTGGGAGCGGGCCTGGCGCCCGGCATCCTGCGGGCACAGGCGCGAGATAACGCCACCCTGCTGCTGCCTTTTCCACCGGGCGGCGCGGGCGACTTCCTGGCGCGAGTCTTGGCGGAGAAGCTCAAGGGCGAACTGGGGCGCGTGGTGATCGTGGACAACCGTCCCGGAGCGGCAACCCGCATCGCAGGGGAAGCCTTGCAAAGGGGACCGAGCGACGGCAGCACCGTGCTGTTGGCCCCTGTCGATCCGATGTTCATCGGGCCCGCCATCTATACGAACATGCGCTATGACCCGGCCAAGGATTTCAGGCCCGTCACCGACGTGGCGGCGCTGCAATTCGGCATCGCGGTTGCAGCCAGCTCTCCCGTCAAGACG
>CAHJWV010000069.1 GCA_903643055.1 Burkholderiales bacterium
GTTCAGAGTGTGCTCTTCCGATCTGAGCTTGCCGCGATGGACCTCAGAACACCGCCGCTCCATGAACTTGAGGTTGTCCCAGTCCATTGCAAGGATCAAATCGAAGCGTTCGAAATCGGCTTCGGTGAGCGGGCGCGAGCGTTGGGCGGACAGGTCGAAGCCGCGGCGCCTGGCATGCGCGATCGAACGCGGATCGGGCGGGTCACCCTGATGCCAGCCATGAGTGCCGGCCGAATCAACGATCACCTGCCCTTCCAGGCCCGCCGCTTTCAGCTTGTGCCGCAACACCGCTTCGGCCGTCGGCGAGCGGCAGATGTTGCCCATGCACACCATCAGCACATGCACGGTCATGGCTGGCCCTTTCGTGCGGGCGCAGCGGCCAAAGGCACGACGTTGTCGCTGCCGGCCGCGCCAAAAGCCTGCTCGCGCAGCACCGCGAGTTGATCGCGAACGCGGGCCGCCTTCTCGAACTCCAGATTGCGCGCGTGCTCCAGCATCTGCTTTTCCAGTTGCTTGATCCGTTTGCCGAGGTCTTTCTCCGACAAGGCTTCCACTTCGGCGGCTTGCGCCACACGCTGCGCATCCTTCGACTTCTCGGAATAGACGCCGTCGATGAGATCCTTGATCTGCTTGTTAATGCTGCGCGGCGTGATGCCCTGTTCCAGGTTGTGCGCGGTCTGCCTGGCGCGCCGGCGCTCGGTTTCGTCGATGGCCATGCGCATCGAGTCGGTCAGCTTGTCGGCATAAAGAATCGCCTTGCCATTCAGATTGCGCGCGGCGCGGCCGATGGTCTGAATCAGCGAGCGCTCCGAGCGCAGAAAGCCTTCCTTGTCGGCATCGAGAATTGCCACCAGCGACACCTCGGGAATATCGAGGCCTTCGCGCAAAAGGTTGATGCCCACCAGCACATCGAAAGCGCCAAGCCGCAAATCGCGCAGGATCTCAACCCGCTCCACAGTATCGATGTCGCTGTGCAGGTAACGCACCTTGACGCCGTTGTCGCTCAGATAGTCGGTTAGCTGCTCGGCCATGCGCTTGGTCAAGGTCGTGATCAACACCCGCTCGTGGATGTCGACGCGGTCGCGGATTTCCTGCAGCACATCATCGACCTGCCGTGTGGCCGGCCTGACCTCGACGATCGGATCGACCAACCCCGTGGGCCGAACCAGTTGTTCGACCACCTGCCCCGAAGTCTGCTTTTCATAGGCCGCCGGCGTAGCAGAGACGTACATCACCTGCCGCATCTTTTTCTCGAATTCCTCGAACTTCAGCGGCCGGTTGTCGAGTGCCGAAGGCAGCCGGAAACCGTATTCGACCAGCGTCGTCTTGCGGGCGCGGTCGCCGTTGTACATGCCGCCGAACTGGCCGATCAGCACATGCGATTCATCGAGAAACATCAGTGCGTCGCTCGGCAGATAGTCGACCAGCGTGGACGGCGGCTCACCAGGCGCAGAGCCCGAAAGATGCCGCGTGTAGTTCTCGATGCCCTTGCAATGGCCGATCTCCTGCAGCATCTCCAGATCGAAGCGGGTGCGCTGCTCCAGGCGCTGCGCCTCCACCAGCTTGCCAGCTTTGACGAGTTCATCGAGCCGGGTTCGCAACTCGTCCTTGATGGTGTCGATGGCGGCCACGACGCGATCGCGCGGCGTCACGTAATGGCTCGATGGATAAACGGTGAAGCGCGGAATCTTCTGCCGGATCTTGCCGGTCAGCGGGTCAAACAGTTGCAGCGATTCGACCTCGTCATCGAACAGCTCGATGCGGATCGCAAGCTCCGAATGCTCGGCCGGGAACACATCGATCGTGTCGCCCCGCACGCGGAAGGTACCGCGGCTGAAGTCCATCTCGTTGCGCTGGTACTGCATGCGAATCAGCTGCGCAATCACATCGCGCTGGCCCATCTTGTCGCCGGCGCGCAGCGTCATCACCATGCGGTGGTAATCGCTCGGGTTGCCGATGCCGTAGATGGCCGAGACGGTCGCCACGATCACCACGTCGCGCCGCTCCAGCAGGCTTTTGGTAGCACTGAGCCGCATCTGTTCGATGTGCTCGTTGATCGAGCTGTCTTTCTCGATGAAGAGGTCGCGCTGAGGCACATAAGCCTCAGGCTGGTAGTAGTCGTAATAGCTGACGAAATACTCGACCGCGTTCTTCGGAAAGAACTCGCGGAACTCGCTGTAAAGCTGGGCCGCCAACGTCTTGTTGGGCGCGAACACGATCGCCGGTCGGCCAAGTTGAGCGATCACGTTGGCCATCGTGAAGGTCTTGCCGGAGCCGGTGACGCCCAGCAGCGTCTGAAAACTCAGGCCGTCGTTCACCCCGTCGACCAGTTGAACAATCGCGTTCGGCTGATCACCCGCTGGCGGGTAGGGTTGGAACAACTGGAAGGGCGAGTCAGGAAAGCTGACGAACTCGCCTTTTGTCGGTGCATCGGTGGGTATAGATGCAACAGCAGCGTCGGTCAATGGAGCCATGGCAGATAAAATCCTCGGGCTTTCCCCGCGCCCGGCGTGGGTGCCGGGAAAGCGCAAGGGCAATCGGAAAGAGTAGCCCAAATCCATGATCCGCTCTACTGACAATCCCAGGCGCCGGCTCCAGCGAGCTTCAACCCCGGGTACCGGAAGCGGCCTTTCATTTGTTGAGACAAGGACTGTCCATGACCTCGCTGTTTGCTGCCGTTGAACTGGCCCCCCGCGACCCCATCCTGGGCCTGAACGAGCAGTTCAACGCCGACCCGAACCCGGCCAAGGTGAACCTCGGCGTCGGCGTCTACTACGACGACGATGGCAAGCTGCCGCTGCTGAAATGCGTGGCCGAAGCCGAGCGCCAGATGCAGGCAGCACCGAAGGCGCGCGGCTATCTGCCCATCGACGGCATCGCCGCTTATGACAAAGCCGTGCAAGGCCTGGTGTTCGGTGCTGACAGCGCTGTGCTGGCCGCTGGCCGCGTGGCCACGGTGCAAGGCATTGGGGGCACCGGCGGCCTGAAGATCGGCGCCGACTTCCTGAAGCGTGTCAATCCGAATGCCAAGGTGCTGATCAGCGACCCGAGCTGGGAAAACCACCGTGCGCTCTTCAACAACGCGGGCTTCACCGTCGAAACCTATCCGTACTACGACGCAGCCCAACGGGGCATCAACTTCGACGGCATGCTGTCGGCCCTGAATGCTGCGCCCGCCGGCACGGTCATCGTGCTGCATGCCTGCTGCCACAACCCGACCGGCTACGACATCACCGCAGCGCAATGGAGCCAGGTGATCGAAGTCATCAAGGCCCGCCAGCTCGTGTCGTTCCTCGACATGGCTTATCAAGGCTTTGGCGACGGCATTGCCGAAGACGGCGCGGTGATCAGCCAGTTCGTCGCGGCCGGCCTCGACTTCTTCGTGTCGACCTCGTTCTCAAAGAGCTTCTCGCTGTATGGCGAACGCGTTGGTGCCCTGAGCGTGGCCTGCCAGAACAAAGACGAGGCGGCTCGCGTGCTGAGCCAGCTGAAGATCGTGATTCGCACCAACTACTCGAACCCGCCCACGCATGGCGCGCAGGTCGTGGCCACGGTGCTGAACACGCCGGCGCTGCGCCAGCAATGGGAAGAAGAGCTGGCCGGCATGCGCGTTCGCATCAAGGAGATGCGCGGTGCGCTGCTGCAAAAGCTGCAAGCGGCCGGGCTGAAGCAGGACATGAGCTTCATCACCCAACAGCGCGGCATGTTCAGCTACTCGGGCCTGTCCAAGGAGCAGATGCAACGCCTGCGCAGCGAGTTCGGCATCTACGGCGTTGATTCAGGCCGTATCTGCGTGGCGGCACTGAACAGCAAGAACATCGATTCGGTCGTCAGCGCGATCGTCAAGGTCAGCTGATCGACACCGACGGCGGCGTGCCCGAGGCACTGCCGCCGTCGGTGAGCTTCGATTCCCGGCCTTTTCCGGGTTTCCATGTGTGACGGATGAATGCACGATTCAGGGCACTTGCCTAGAATGGTGCGGTGCACAACCACTCGCGCACAGGCGACCCCGTCAACGCTCACAAGGATTCCAGATGCTGTACCAACTTTATGAAACTCAGCGCGCGATCCTGAGCCCGTTCTCTGAATTCGCCAGCGCTTCGGCCAAGCTTTACAGCCACCCGCTCTCACCTTTCGCCCACACGCCGCTGGCGCACCGGGTCTCGGCCGGGCTGGATTTGATGCACCGGCTGTCGAAAGACTACGAAAAGCCGGCGTTCAACATTACTTCGGTGCCGGTGCAAGGCTCCGACGTCGCAGTGCAAGAGCAAGTTGCCGTCACCAAGCCGTTTTGCCGCCTGCTGCGCTTCAAGCGCTTTACCGACGACTTGCCACTGCTGTCCACGATGAAGGCTCAGCCTGCGGTGCTCGTGGTCGCGCCGCTGTCCGGCCACCACTCGACGCTGCTGCGCGAAACCGTGCGCAGCCTGCTCGTCGATCACAAGGTCTACATCACCGACTGGACCGACGCCCGCATGGTGCCGATCGAAGAAGGCGCGTTCCACCTCGATGACTACGTCGAGTACGTGCAGGAGTTCATCCGCCACATCGGCCCTGAAGTCAATGTGATTTCGGTCTGCCAGCCGACCGTGCCGGTGCTGGCCGCGATCTCGCTGCTGGCCAGCAATGGCGAGCCGACGCCGCAAACGATGACGATGATGGGCGGCCCGATCGACGCTCGCAAATCTCCGACCGCGGTCAACAACCTCGCGATGAACAAGAGCTACGAATGGTTCGAGAACAACGTGATTTACCGTGTACCGGTGAACTATCCGGCCAACGGGCGTGCGGTGTACCCCGGCTTTCTGCAGCACACCGGCTTCATCGCAATGAACCCCGACCGCCATTTGAAGTCGCATTACGACTACTTCATGGACCTGATGCGCGGTGAAGACGAAAGCGCCGATTTCCATCGCGCCTTCTACGATGAATACAACGCCGTGCTCGACATGCCGGCCGAGTACTACCTCGACACCATCAAGACCGTGTTCCAGGACTTCGCGCT
>CAHJWV010000070.1 GCA_903643055.1 Burkholderiales bacterium
CCGAGATCTACACTCTTTCCCTACACGACGCTCTTCCGATCTGGCAGCTTGGACGCCGAGTTGAACTTGTGCACCAACGTGAAGGTGATGCGTTCTGTGCCGCTGCCGATGCGCCTGGCCAAGTCGCGCCCCGTCATCGCCCGGCTCTTCTCGCCGTCCTTCTGTGACGCGATGGCCGATCCGAACGCGCCACCCGAGATGAAGTTGCGCGACAACTGCCCCTCCAGGTCCACGCGGTCGGTCACCACGACCACGCGGCACTCCGCCAGCGCATCGACCAGCAGCAACGCCTTCGTGAGAAACACCATCGTGAAGCTCTTGCCCGAGCCCGTGGTGTGCCAGACCACACCGCCCTCTCGCCCGCCGTCGGGCCGAACCTGCCGGATGCGGGCCAGCAAGGCGCGGATACCGAAAAACTGCTGGTAGCGCGCGACGATCTTGCCCACCTTGCGGTCGAACAGCACATAGCTGCGCAGGAACTCGAGCAGGCGGGCTGGCGTCAGCAAACTGCACAGCAGACGATCCTGATCGGTGGGCTCCATGGGGTGCGACCACAGCGACTCGAAGTACGCCGCCAGGCTTGCCGGCTTGCCCTCGAACAACCGGCTGCGCACCTCAGGTGGCAGCGGCGCATTCTTTACCGCAGCCAAGTGGGCCGCATCGAACTCTTCCTCCCGCCAGCGCGCCCAGAACTTGGCAGCCGTGGCGGTAGTACCGTAGCGGCCCTCGGTCTGGCTCACGGCCATCAGTAGCTGCGCGTAGCCAAAGAGTTGCGGAATCTCATCGGGCCGCTGGTTGCGCAAGTGCTGGCTGATGCCCTCGCCCACCATCGACTTGCCGGCATGGGTGGACTCGGGCCGCTTGGCCTCGATCACGACCAGCGGCAGGCCGTTTACGAAGCACACCACGTCCGGTGTGCGGTGGTGCATGCCCTGGGCCGACAGCACCTCCAGCTCTTCGGTCACGTCCCATCGGTTGGCCGCAGGTTCGGCCCAGTCGATGACGGCAATGGTGGGCTGGTGCTTCTTGCCGTCGGGCATGAACTCGGTGACGGTGATGCCCAGCGCCAGCTTGACGTACAGCCGTTCATTGGCCGGCAGCAGCCCCTCGGTCAGGCTGACGGCCGACAGCTCGCGCACCACCTGCTCAATGCCACTGCTGGACAGCGGGTACCACTGGCCCTTGTACTCGTAGCGCCGGGTCTGCAGCACCTCGACCAGGCGGGACCGCAAGATCACCTCGCGGGTGCTGCTGCGCAGCGCCAGCGCTTGGGCCGTGGTCAGGAAGTTCCAGCCCAGGTTGCACAGCAGGTGCAAGGCCGGCAGGTGGGCGGCGTATTGCTCCTTCGAGTTCGGCGCGGCGGCGGTCATGGCGTGGTCTCTGCGACGGGAAGACGAACTCGGCGCTTGCCGGAGAGCAGATCGGCCATCAGCGCGGCCTTCTCCTGCTTGAGCCGCTCGATCTGCGCCGCGATGAGTTCCACTTCACGCCTCGCGGTGTCCAGCACCTCGACGATGCGCAGCTGGACGGGCAGCGGCGGGATGTTGAACGGCCACTTCAGCCAGCGCTCGGTCTTGAAGATCATCTTCTCGACATGCACGCCGATGCTCGAGTGGAAGCAGGTCTGCTGGAAGTAGCGCGACTCGGAAAGGTAGCGCAGGAAGCGCAGGTCGATCTGCCCATCGCTGTTCAGCACCGCGTACTCGTTGGACACGACGGAGCCGTCCAACTCGGCGGGCACGATGCCGCACGCACCGTGCACGATCTGCCGCTTGGATATCAAGAAGTCGCCGGTGCGGACGAAGAACTGGGTCGGCGTCTTGATCTCGCGGCCGGTCAAGCTTTCACGGAGCTCGACGCCACCGCGCGAACGCTTCACGGTGAGCAGCCTGTAGGTTTCGTCGGCATTCAAAACTGCCGGTCGGCGTACCTCCATCAAATGCCTCCCGAGCGTGGTTCGTCTCCACCCTTCCGGCGCAGGCGGTAGGTTGGGGATACCAGGCTGTACGGATGCTGGGTAACCGCCGTTGTCGGATCTACTGTTTATGCTCGGGTTTGACGGTGGAAGATGTAGCAGCATTGCGAGCAACGCCTGGCATTGCTCTGTACAGTTTTCGAGCACCGACTGCGTCCGGCCTATGGTTTCGTCCCAGACCGTCAGCATCTGGGAAATGCGGCATTGCTCAAGTAGCGGCGGGACATGAACAGTCTGCTTGTCGATATCTGACTTCTTGACGTGCACCAGAGTTGCCTTGAACCCGTGCGCACTACCTTCGATCCGGTCAGTCACATATCGAAGCGCCCAGTACAGCCAGTCCTGATGAACGCCTTCTTTCGCGTGAACCTTGAAGATGTGCTGATTTAGAACGCCTACCGGACCCCGCCAAACAGTCGGGCCAAAGGACACCCCTTTCGTACCAGCCCACGCAAACAGGAGTTGCCCAGGCTCAACAAGCCACCGCGCATCGGGCTCGCCAGCGAAGTAGTCGAAGTTCTTGCCTCCATTGAGGTTCTGAATCCGAATGATCGGTAGGCCGTCATCCGTCCAATCCTCAGGTCCAAACCCATGCCCGTTCCGCAAGTCGCAGATGTCGGCGACGGTAGCTGTACGCCATTGCTTCGACGCAGTCACTTGTCTTCCTTGTTCTTCGAGAGAGTTCCGGACATTTGAGCGCTCTCACTCATAGCCCAGCTCCTTCAGGTAGCCGTCCATCTGCACCTCCAGCCGCGCCAGTTCGGCCTTGAGCTGCTCGCGTTCACGACGAACGGCCATCAGGTCGATCGCCGCCTCCTCCTCGAAGGTATCGACGTAGCGCGGGATGTTGAGGTTGAAGTCGTTCTCGGCGATCTCCGCGGGCGTGGCCAGATGGGCGTAACGCGCAACAGGCTGGCGAGCTGCGGCAGCATCCAGGATGCGCTGCAAGTCGGCCTCGCGCAGCATGTTCTGGTTCTTGCCGGCCTCGAAGTCACGGCTGGCGTCGATGAACAGCACCTTGTCATCGGCCTTGTGCTTACGAAACACCAGCACCGCGGCCGGGATGCCGGTACCGTAAAACAGCTTCTCAGGCAGGCCGATCACCACGTCGAGCAGGTTCTCCTCGATCAGCTTCTGGCGGATGCGCCCTTCGGCCGCACCACGGAACAGCACGCCGTGCGGCACCACCACGGCCATGCGGCCGGTGCCGGGCTTCATGGTCTCGACCATGTGCAGGATAAAGGCGTAGTCACCCTTGGTGCGCGGCGGCAGGCCGCGCCGGAAGCGGCTGAACTTGTCGGCCTCGGCGCCTTCGAAGCCCCACTTCTCAAGGCTGAACGGTGGGTTTGCCACCACGATGTCGAAGTGCTTGAGGCTGGCTGTACTGTCCAGCAGCTTGGGGTTGCGGATGGTGTCGCCCCACTCGATGCGGTGGTTGTCCTCGCCGTGCAGGAACATGTTCATCTTGGCCAGCGCCCAGGTGCTGCCGATGGCCTCCTGCCCGTACAGCGCGTACCTGCGTGCGCCGGTGCGCTGGCGGATCAGACGGCCGCACTTCATCAGCAGCGAGCCCGAGCCGCAGGTGGGGTCACAGATCTCGTCGCCGGGCTGCGGGTCCATGAGCCGCGCCATCAGCGTGGACACCTCGGGCGGCGTGTAGAACTCACCGGCCTTCTTGCCGCTGGTGGAGGCAAAGTTCTTGATCAGGAACTCGTAGGCGTTGCCGATCACGTCGAGCTGGCCGACGCGGCTCTCGCCCAGGTTCAGCTCGGGCTTTGCAAAGTCCTCGAGCAGGTGGCGCAGGATGTCGTTCTTCTGCTGCTCGTCGCCCAGCTTGTTGCTGTTGAAGCTGATGTCCTGGAAGACATCGCGCAGCTTGCCGAGGTTGGCCTCTTCGATGGCGTGCAGCGCCTTGTCGATGCGCTCGCCGTTGCCAGGCGTGTGCCGCAGCGCGTGCAGGGCGTAGAAGCTCGCGCTGGCGGGCAGCACGAAGCGCTCGTTCTTGAGCATCTCCTCGATCAACTTGGGGTGATCGCCGTACTGCTGTTTGTAGTCGTCGTAGTGGTCCTGCCAGACATCGGACACGTACTTCAGGAACAGCATGGTCAGGACGTAATCCTTGTAGATGCTGGGGTCCACTGTGCCGCGGAAGGTGTCGCAGGCAGCCCAGACGGCGGCGTTGATGTTCTCTTGGCTGACGTTCGTTGTTTCGGTCATCGTTGGGCTCTGGAGCAATTCATGGGTTGTCCGCTGGCCAATGCAAAGGCCAGGGCTTCGAGTTCTTGTTCGCGGTTGTGGATCAGAGCCGTCAGCAAAGCCCGCTCGCGTGCGGCCATGCTGGCGAGGTCG
>CAHJWV010000071.1 GCA_903643055.1 Burkholderiales bacterium
AGCCATCAGGACAGCCGAACCCGCGGATCGACCCAGGTGTAGATCAGATCGATCAGCACGTTGCTGGCGATGTAGAGCACGGCACCGAGAAACACCATCGACCGAACGATCGCGAAATCCTGGCCGGTGATGGCTTCGATCACGAAGGCACCCAGGCCAGGAATGCCAAAGAAACTCTCGAACACCAGGCTGCCCATGAACACATAAGGCAGGTATGAGCCGGCGCTGGTAACGATCGGGATCAACGCGTTGCGCAGCACATGACGGAACAGCACCATGTGCTCGGCCACACCTTTTGCGCGGGCAGTTCGAACGTAGTCTTTACCAATCTCTTCGAGGAACATCGCGCGATACAGGCGGGCCTCACCGCCCAGGCGCGCCAGCAGCGACAGCATCACCGGCAGGATCAGGAACTTCACTGCATCCAGACCGCCGGCATAGCCCGAGATCGGCACCAAACGCAAGGTTCGTGCAAACAGGTACTGGCCGACGATGATGTAGAACAGGCTGGAGATCGACAGCATCAGCACGCACAGCACGACGCCCCAGAAGTCGATGCGAGAGTGCCTGAAGAACACCAGCAACAACGCGAAGGTCGTGCTGATGACCAATTGCAATAAGAACACCGGGACAGCGAGTTGCAGGCTCACCCCCATGCGAACCTTGATTTCATGGCCGATGTTGACGGCGTTGCGCGCATCGGAGCGGCCGAAGTCCAGCGCCATCAACGAGACCGAGCGCTCCCAGACGATGGTATTTGTCAGTTTCTGTGCGCCCTGCTCCGCCTCGTTCCAGTACAGCGGCTTGTCGTAGCCGCGCTCGGCTTTCCATTTCTCGATCTGGACTTGGGTGATGCGCTTGCCACCGATGTTCAGGCGCGCCATGTCGTCAGGCGTGTTGACGGTAAAGAACAGGAAGAAGGTAAAGAGATTGACGCCGATCAGGATCAGCACCGCATACCCGATGCGTCGCAACAAATAGCTGAACATTCGATTTCCTTGGGAGCCGCTTTGCGCTCAGGTCGCAGAAGAGGCGGCCGGCTCGACCACAGGCTTGGCGGTGATGCGTTCGCGTGCGGCATAGCCACGGCGTGCAATCCAGAACAAGAGCAACAAGAAAGGCAACGCGGCCAACAGCGGCCACCACACCGGTGCATTCCATTCGGCTTGGCGCTGGGTTCGCAAAGCGGCGTCCACGCGGTAATACTTGCTGAGGTCACGGACCACGATCGAGGGTTTGCCGTTGTAAACCCACGATTGGAAGGCCACGCCAACATACGGAAAGTAGCCCCAGGCCCAAGGCGAATCCTGCTGGACGATCGCCACCATTTCATCGATCAGCTTTTGTTTTTCGGGGCCGTCTTCGACCGTCTGCATCTTGCTGTAGAGGCGGTTGTAGTCCGGGTTGTCGTAGTTGGCGGCGTTCTCGCCTTCATGCTTGGCCTTGCTGTTTGGACCATAGAGAAGGAACAGGAAGTTCTCTGCATCCGGGTAGTCGGCCAACCAGCCCCACCAGAAGATCTGCTGCTTGCCCTTCAACACCTTGTCCTGGAACTGGTTGTAGTCGGTCGCGCGGATCTCCAGCTGGATGTTGAGCTTGGCGAACTGCTTGACCATCCAGTCGAGCTCGGACTTGATCTCGGGCGTCGGCGTGCGCTGATAGTCGTAGTTCAACACCAGCGGGCGGCCGGTCACCGCATCACGCCCACCCGGGTAGCCGGCTTCGGCCAGCAACTGCTTCGCCTCATCGATCGAGCGGCGCACGATCTGCCCGTTGACCAGCTTGTGCGTCACCTTGTTCATGCCCTCCACCGTGCCATGGCGTGAGCCAAACACACCCGGTGGCACCGGTCCTTCGGCAGCCTCGCCACCCTTGGTGCGGAAGATGCGGCCATAGCCTTCTTCCCAGTCGATCGCAATCGACAGTGCCTGCCGAAGCTTGCGGTTCTTCACCTGCTGCTCGGGCGTGTCACCCTTGCCAACCACCGGATCCAGCCAGTTAAAGCCGAGGTACCAGTTGTTGATGTCGGTGGTGACCGGAAACTTGAAGCCCTTGGCTTCATAAGACTGCTGGACCTTGTCTGAGTCTTCCATGTCGACACGGAACTCGATGCCCCACTCCGGCCGTTCGATTTCCGGCACGTCGAGATAGCCCTGCTTGAACTTCTCCTTGCGGGGCACGCGCTCCTTCTCGATCACCGAGACGATCTTGTCGACAAACGGCATCGTCTTGCCACAGTCGTCCAGCAGGCCCTTTTCCTTGTCGCCCGGCATCCCTTCGCAGGGATAAGGCTCGCCACGGTAGTTCGGATTGCGCTTCAAAACATGGCGACGATCCTGAACGTACTCGGCCATCATGAATGGCCCGGTCCCGACCGGCCATTGGTTCCATGACATGCTGTTGTCCTGCATGCCCGGCTGCGCATAGAACGCATCGGCCTCCCAGGGCACCGGCGCGGTGAAACTCATCGCCAGCCAATACTTCCACTGCGGATACTTCGATTTCAAACGAATGCGCAGCGTGTGCTTGTCGAGCGCAGTCACGCCTTCCAGTGGCCATTGGCGGAAATCCAGAAACGGCTTATCGCGTTCCGATTCGGCCATGCCGGCACGCAGCTTGGTGTCTTCGCTGCGCACCCGCTTCGAGTACTCCTTCAAGCCGATCACGTATTCGGAAAAGGTCGCAAACGCCGGGGCTTCAATGCGGGTTGTGGCGTGCCGCTTGAAGGCATACACATAGTCTTCAGCGACCAATTCGCGCGTGCCCTGTTGCTCGAAATCAAACGGCGACCGCTTGCCGCCCACCTGCTCTCGCGTCAGGTGGTGATAGAGGTAATTGCCTTTGTCATCGCGTGCGAATGCCGGATGGGGCGCATACAGGATGCCTGGCTTGATCTGGATGTCATAGACGCTCTCGGCGATCTGATCCGCAGGCGCATCAGCTGGCAAACGTTGTCCTGCGCGATCCAAAAAATACGGCTGCGCCACGGCCTGCGCCGCCTTCGGAATCAGCTCGTAAGGGCGCTTGAGATAGTGGTAGCCGTAGAGCGGTTCGTAGATCGAATAGGTGTACGGCGTCTCGGGATTGCTGTACGACCCGGTCGGATCGAGATAACGCGGAGAGCGTTCGTCGAAGGAATTGAAAAGCGTGTTTTCTTTTTCAGCGCCTGATGGATAGGGGCTGTTGTTGCAGCCTACCAGCGCGGCAACAGCCACCATCAGCCCCACCAAGGGCAAGCTGATCACACGACGCAGCGCATCGGTCATTCCAACGACTCTCCGACTCATGCCAATCGCCCGATGCGGATAGACCCAGCGACGACAACAAAATAAAAGCGCCTCCGTGAGCCTCCGGCTTTTGCCCGGGTGCTGCACGAGGCGAGCGGTGCGGATTCTATGCGCTGCCAAAGAACTCACGACTTAGGGTATTCAGGCCTATTCGAGCGCATTGGCGGCTATCCCGCGCTTACCAACCAATGAGCACGTCCCGTGCCTGCACAAGCAAAGTCACCCGTGCACCGAGCGGGAAAGTCACCTTGGTCGGCACATGACCGAAGGGAAGCCCCGTCAGGATCGGGGTCTTCGTCAACGAACGCAGATGGGCAATGACCGTTTTCAACGCATAACCCCGATCCAACGGTGACTTGCGGAATTCGGTAAAGGCACCCAACACGATCGCCTTCTGCGCATCCAGCACGCCGGCCTGATGCAATTGCAGCAGGTTGCGTTCGACGCGGTAAGGATGTTCGTTAACGTCCTCAAGAAAGAGCACGCC
>CAHJWV010000072.1 GCA_903643055.1 Burkholderiales bacterium
AAGGTGGCGCCTCGTTGCCAGAGATCGGCGAGGTGCTGCGCCACCGCAGCCCGCAGTCCACATCCATCTACGCCAGGGTCGACGTCGAAGCATTGCGTTCCTTGGCCGTGGCTTGGCCGGGAGCTACGCAATGAACACGCTCGGTCAGGCCTTGAGTGAGTACCTCGAACTGCGTCGCGGTCTGGGCTTCAAGATGCGCGACGCCGGTCTTCTGCTGCCGCGGTTCATCGCCTTCATGCAAGAGCGCCAGGCGCCGTACATTACCGCGCGACTGGCGTTGGAGTGGGCGCAGCAGGCGCAGACGGTTCAACCCGCTGAGTGGGCCAGGCGCCTTGGCTTCGTGCGCGGCTTCGCTCGATACCGCAGCGCTACCGACGGCCGAACGGAGGTTCCGCCGTCTGAACTGCTACCCCACCGCTCGACCCGAGCCAGGCCCCACATCTACACGGAGCAGGAAGTGCAGCGCCTGTTGGATGCGGCGCTGCAGCTGCCGACGACGTGGCCGTCGACGCCGCTACGCCCCTGGGGGTTCCATTGCCTGCTGGGGCTGCTCAGCGTCACCGGTCTGCGCATCTCGAGGCGCTGGACTTGAAGCTCGACGATGTCGACCTCAATCAGGGTGTTCTGACGATCCGAGCTGCGAAGCGAGGTCGATGGCGTCTCGTGCCGATCCACGCATCGACCGTCGCGGCTCTGACCGACTACCTGCAGCGTCGAGAACAGTTCCTCGGTCAGACGGCTTCACACTTCGTGTTCATCTCCACCCGCGGCACGCGCCTGGACATGGGCCGCGTTCACAGGGCCTTCTACACGCTCTCGCGGCAGGCGGGACTGCGTGCGCTCGGAGCAAGCAAAGGCCCCAGGCTGCACGACTTCAGACATCGCTTTGCGGTCCTGACGCTCTTGCGCTGGTACCAGGCCGGCAACGATCCCGCCCGCAAGCTGCCGGTGCTGTCGACCTACCTTGGTCACGTCTACGTAGGCGGTACCTACTGGTACCTGAGTGCCTGGCCGGAGTTGATGGCACAGGCGATGACTCGGCTGGAACGACGCTGGGGAGATCCATCATGACGAGCCAGTCGAACTTGGCCCCGCTGCTGCAGGCCTTCTTTACCCAGCGCCTGATGCAGCAGCGTCAGGCCAGCACGCACACGATCGCGTCCTACAGAGATACGTGGCGACTGCTACTGCAATTCGCCCAGCGGCGATTGCACAAGGCGCCTTCGGCGCTCGCCTTGGAGGACATCGACGCGCCGTTGATCACGGCCTTCCTCGATGATCTGGAGACAGTCCGAAGAGTCACAGCGCGAACGCGCAACCTGCGCCTGACCGCGGTTCATTCGTTCTTCCGATATGCCGCATCCGAAGCGCCAGCGACATCGGCGCAGATCCAGCGGGTGCTGGCCATTCCGGCCAAGCGCTTCACGCGGGCACTGGTGCCGTTCCTGAGTCGGCCGGAGGTCGATGCGCTGCTGGCGGCGCCGGATCGACGCACCTGGTCCGGACGCCGCGATCACGCGCTGATCCTGCTGGCCGTTCAGACAGGCCTACGACTGTCGGAACTGATCAGCCTTCGACCCGAGGACTTGCATGTAGGCACCGGCGCGCACGTCCGTGTGATTGGCAAGGGTCGCAAGGAGCGATGTACGCCGCTGAGCAAGAACACGCGGGCCGTCCTCGCCGCGTGGGTGCGAGAGCCTCTGTTCCCCAATGCGCGCGGCGCTACATTGAGCGCTCACGGCGTGCAGTACCTGTTGGCCAAGCACGTGGCCACAGCCTGCGATGTCTGCCCGTCGCTGAAGCGCAAGCGTGTCAGCCCACACGTGCTGAGGCATACCACGGCGATGGACCTGCTGCAGGAGGGCACGGAGCAGATCGCGATCGCCTTGTGGCTGGGCCACGAATCGATCGAGACAACCCAGGTCTACCTGGACGCCGACCTGGAGTTGAAGCAGAAGATTCTCGACAAGACGACTCCTCCCACCGGCAAGCCCGGTCGCTACCGCCCCGGCGACAAGCTGCTGGCGTTCTTGAAGGGGTTGTAGGCGTTCTGCCTATGTCTACAACCGCGCGTGCCGGTTCATTGGAGGCCGGCTGCGTCGCGGGACATAGTCCGGCGCGGGAGATAGTCCAGCCTATGGACTTCAGGACATAGGCTGGAGTCAACCGTGCGGTACCTTGGCATCGAGGTGGACGACGCCTTGGAAATCTCCGAACAAACTGAAATCTGACCGGTAAGGGAATTGGCAAAGTGCTGACGCATCGGAAGCCAGTGTGTTCGGCCGCGGCCAACCAGCTATTTACGCTGACTGGCTGCTTCCCGCGCGGCCGCGTGCTCACGCTGTCGGCCATGAGCCGAAGGCCGCGTCAGTCAGCTTCCGGCCTTTCGTCTCGTCGATGCTGCACACGGCGAAGCGGGCACGGCGGTGGCGGCGCACTGTGATGGATCTGACGAGCCCTCAAGGTCCTGCGGCCGAAGTCGATATGTTGCCATTGGCTGCTGATGGCTGGGCATACGGTGCTCCTGCATGGCCAACTTGGAAACCTCGAGGCAGTACCACATGACCAGTTCCGCAACAGCTTCAACAGCCGCCCATCGTCCGGCAAAGCGCGAATCCGCCGGCTTCTTCGCCCACCATGGCATCTGGGCACCGGGCGTGCGAGCCCTGCGCCGGCTCTCTTTCCCGAACAAGGCGTTCATCATCTCGGTGCTCTTCCTTGCGCCGCTGTTGCTCGTGTCGGTGGAGATGTTCAGGGCCAAGAGCGCAGCCATCGAACAGTTGGGGAACGAACGCGCGGGCGTGATCACGCTGCGCGCCTACGCCGAGGTGCTGGGGGGCATCCTCGAAGCGCGCAACGCCACACGCGCCAGCCTGGGTGGTTTTGCAGGGCAGTCGCAGTACGTCGCCGCGCGACAGCGCGTGGACAAGGGTCTGGCGGCCATGACCAGCAGCGTGGTTGCCGGCAGCGACAGGCTCGGCGTCAAGCTTTCCTTGGAAGCTCTGTCCTCGGCATGGCGGGAGACGGCGTCCGCACCGAACGGCGTTGCGTCCAACGGCAGCACCGTGTTCGGGCCGGTCACTGAGACCAGCGTCAAGCTCCTGGAACTGATGGCCGAGCGCTCACAACTCCTGCTGGACAGCGATCCCTCCACCATGAACCTGATCCATGCGCTGATCCTGGTCGGCCCCGGCCTGGCGGAAGAGACCGGTCAGCTCTGGGGTTGGGCCACCTACACTGCAAGCAAGGGCTCAGCCGAAGCTGGCACGCAGCGCCGGTTCGAAGCGTGGGACTACGCCGTCGGCAACGCCATCAAGCAGCTGCGGGTCAAGGTTGAGGCGGCTGTCCGCGAAAACGGCAGCCTCAAGGCCGCCTTCGACCTGAGCGGCTTGGACGAGGTGGCCGCTTACCGCAAGTTCGCCCGTGAAGTCGTCATCCAGGGCAAGCCCGCAGAGCCCTCTGCCGTCTTCGCCGCCGGTTCCAAGGCCACTGCCGCCAGCCTGCAGATCTACGCCACGGGCCTGCCCGCGCTGAATGCACAGTTGGCTCTGCGAGTGGACGCCTTGAGTTTCAAGCGCAACCTGCTCGGCGCCGTCATCGCCGCGTGCATACTGCTGGCTGCCTACACCTTCGTCGCCTTCTACAAAGTGACCCAGGGCGGCTTGCAGGAAGTGCGTCGCCATCTCGAGGCCATGACTCAGGGCGATCTGACCACCAGGCCACGCCCCTGGGGCCAGGATGAAGCGGCCAGCTTGATGTTCACGCTGTCGGCCATGCAGGACTCGCTGCGCGGAATCGTCTCCAACGTGCGCCAGACCTCCGATCTGATCGTGCACGCCAGCACGGAGATCGCCACCGCCTCAGGCGACCTTTCCGTGCGCACCGAACAGGCAGCGGCCAATCTTCAGCAGACAGCAGCTTCGATGGAGCAGATTTCGTCGGCCGTGGCCAACACCAGCGGCAACGTGGGCGAGGCTTCGGTGGCGGCCAAGGCCAATGCAGCCGTGGCCGAACAGGGCGGAAGCGTGATCCAGCAGGTCGTCGTCACGATGCAGGCAATCCAGGCCTCGTCGACCAAGATCGCCGACATCATTGGCACGATCGACAGCATTGCCTTCCAGACCAACATCCTGGCGCTGAATGCGGCAGTAGAGGCTGCGCGTGCCGGCGAGCAGGGGCGCGGTTTCGCGGTGGAGAT
>CAHJWV010000073.1 GCA_903643055.1 Burkholderiales bacterium
CGATCTCTACACCCAGAACATGCAGGGCGGCAGCAACTTCGGTTTTGTCGTCAGTCAGATCCGGGGCAACAGCGTTGTGCTGTTAACCGAATCCGGCAATCCCGGGTTCGTCAACGCGCTTGCGCCGCCGAACGCGCAAGGTTTGCGCGTAGGAACCGTGAACTTCGGTTCGCAGAGCCGTCCCGATGAGCGCAACATCATTCATTATCCAAACGGTCGCTGCAGCATGACCGTGTTGGTTGATACCGCGTTAGGTCCGATCGTGCCTTCCGTCATCCCCGGGCCGGCCGCGACGCTGCGACCCATGGTTGGCGGTACCGTCAACGGGCTTGGCATCTACGTATTCCATGCCCCGTCTGGCAACCACAATGCGGCAAGAGGGGTGCTGAATCACCAATTCAACGCCCTTTCTGCGAGTGCAGCACCGTCGTTCATCGCGGGCGGTGACGGCAATTCAGACCTCTCATTGCAAACCGTGAATGGCGTGCGGAGGGCTTATGTCCCAGGCGGCGCAACACACCAGGGTGGCGGCGCACTTGACGGCTTCGTGGCCTCTGTCGGTAACGATGGCGCGGTCGAGAATGTTGGCATGACGGCAAGTGACCATTGTGGTGTGCAATGGCGTAGCGCCTGAACGCTACGAACTTGCAAGGCCGCGACAAGGCCTGCCCTTCAAGCTCGCCTCGACTGGACTTCCAGATCGTGTCATGCGATGAATTTCTCGCAACTTTCGACGGCGATTTCGGGCATCCAGATTTGGCATGGGGCTATCACCTCGGTCTCCATGACCGCGCTCATTTGCGCCGTCACGGACAACGACGAGGTTACGCCGCGATCGTCGTATCTCGACGTTCCGATCGCGCTATCGTCGGTGGGCTTGAATTCGCTGAGGACGCGCTGTCCTTCTTCGTGCGCACCGCTTTGCGTGGACAGGGCATTGCCACCGAGATGGTTTGCGCCGCGACAAGGCATTACGAGGCTTATCACGGCACAAGCATCCGTGCTCGAGCACTCCGCGAGAACCTGGCTTCGCGGCATGTATTGGGCAATGCCGGATATCGGGAAATCGGAACGCAACTGATTCAGCTCGGTCCGTGCGGAAGGGGGGTTATGGTGCTGTATATGAGCGCAGTGACGACGCCCCACGAGACTGATCACTGAATGCGGGCTGCCATCGCTGATTCGCCTGCGCTTGAATTGATCCGGCGATCCTCACGGCGGATGAATTCGTGAGCTGAACACCGCCAGCGCTTGGTTCGATCGACCCATTCAGGATGACGGTGCCAGGAGCTGCTCGGTCAGGCGATCTAGGTCGGCGGCGGCCGCGGAGTTGCAATGCATCGCATTCAAAACGTCATCAACAATGGCCTGAAATGGGACATCGTTGGTCAGAGCCGGGCCGAAGGCATCGACCAGCAGCGACTCGACGACGATTCGTGCCAGAGCACGGCGCCGCTGCGGGTGGTCTTGGGATATCGATCGCAGCTGTTGTCGCAGCGTGGCGGTGGCGGCATCGGACTGCCCGGCATTCATCGCCGCAGACGGGTTTCCCGATGGAGCCGCACCCGGCTGGTTTGCCGTCTGGCGCAATAACGCCGACAGGCGCGCCATGCCTGCCAAGGGATCGATGGATGCCATGGCGTGAAGTCAGGTGGGGCCGCTGCTGCGGTAAGCCGACAGCGCGAGATGGCTTTCGGCCGAATCGGCAGGCTGCGATGCGCCAGGGGCCGAAGGCGTTGAAGCCTTCCCCTGGGCTTCGCTGACCGCTGCTTCGATGCGCCCGATCGTCATCTGCAGGTCTTTGGCAAGGGCCGCGTCCAGCGTCGGTTCGGTCAGGGCCGAGCGCAGGCACGACAGCGCGGTATCGAACTCATCGCGAACCATGTGCAGCAGGCCTTGCTTGAACAGCCGGACCGGGTCGTTGGAAGCCAACTCATCCAGCGGGCTCCACACGGCCTGGGCTTCGTCAATGCGGCCACTGGTCAATAGAAGCAGGCCATATTGAAAACGCGCGACCGGCTGTTGAGGGTCGAGCTCAACGGCCTTGGCGAAGTGCAGCTCGGCACGGTCGGGCATTTTCAGCGCAGCGTATTCGGTGGCGAGTGCCCAGTGTGCTTTGGCATGTGCATCGGCCTTGTTGACGGCCAGCTTCAGATAGCCGATCGCCGAGCCCGAATCGCCCGACGCGCCGGCACGCAGCCCGAGCATGAAGAGTTCGTCGGCATCCAACGGATCCAAAGGAGTAAAGGTCATGGGTGAACTCATGAAGTTGAATGAAGGATTCAAGCGGAGTGAGGCTGGGGCACGACGGCGGGCCGCAACTGCCTGCGCGCCAACGAGATGACCTGATCGGCGATGAGGTTCAACTGGTCAGGGGCCGTGCTGCCGCTGAGCCGATGTTCGGCCCACAGCGCAGAGGCGCAATGGGGGTCCAGCCGGCGTGCCTTGCGAAGCAGATGCACGGCAAGGTCTTGCTGGCCGCGCATTGCCGCCACGGCGGCCAGGCTGCCGTGAACTTCCGAAAACGAAGGGCTCAATTCGGCTGCCGCTTCGAAGGCGGATTGGGCCGCGTCCAGGTCTTGCTGAAGAAGATGCGCCCAACCGAGCGCGACCTGCGTGCCCGGATGGCCGGACATCCGCCGGGCGGCCTGCTGCAGCGATGCGATGGCTTCGGCCGGCGCGTTCATTTGCAGTTCTGACAGACCCTGCAATAACCAGATGCGGCCGTCGTCCTGACGCATCGTCAGCGCCTGCCGGGTCCACCGATGGGCGGCCGGAAGATCGCCCGCCTGCAGCGCAGCAGCCGCCAGCGGCTCACACGCTTCATAAGGCACGGTGGCTGGGTCCGTGGCCTGAGAGATCAGTGCCTGAGCCAGCCGCTGGGCATCCTCCAGGCGAAACGCATCGATCAACACCGGCAACCAGGCCTTCACCACGGCCTCTGGCGGCCGCGCCTGCCCCAGGCAGGCGGCTTCACCGAGTGCATTGGCTTCGTCGATGCGACCGAGGTGATGCAGCAAACGCAGCCGCATCGCGCAAACCTCCGCGGCAAGCTCGGCGGAGAGCGTTTCTGGCAGTGACGGCGTGGGCAACGCTTCCAAGGCCGCTTCGTAGGCGTGGTCCGCCAAGTGGATGCTTGCGCGTTCCAGTGCAATGGCCGGGTCGTCAGGGTGTTCGGCTTGCGCCTGCCGCAGCGATGACAGCGCCTGATCGGTCTGGCCTTCGAAGCGCAGCGCGCGGGCGCGCAACAAGTGATCGGGCAATGAGGCCACGCCAAGCTTTGTTAATTGCTCGATGGCCAGCGCGCAGGCAATGAACTCCTTGGCGCGAAAGGCTTCGCCCGCATAGTCGCGCAGCAGCGTCGCGTTGTCGGGGTCCATCCGCAAGAAGCTGCCCAGGCGCTGCAGGCGTTGATCGGAGACCGCTTCGGGGGCGGTGAAAGGGTGAGGCAAGGAGGTCATGACGGTGCGAAGTCAGGCTTCGAATTCGGTATGGTCTGGCGCCAGTGCGGCGCGCAAGGTGTCGAGGGCGCGCTTGTGGATCTGCGAGATGCGCCCGCGGGTGAGGCCGAGGTCGGCGGCGATTTGCACGAAGGGCTGCTGCTGAAAGTAATGCCGCTCCAGGACCCGCCGTTCCTGGTCTGGCAGATGAGCCACGGTCTGGCGCAGCCGCACACCCAACTGGCGCTGCGCGATGCTGGCGTATCCGTCGACGCTCGACACGGCCTGTCCGTCATCGAACATGCCGGTGTTCTCCAGCATGAAGCCCACGGCGAGCCCCACCGCCAGCTTGGCGATGCGGGCCAAGGTGGCGTCGATCGACATCTCTTGGGGCGTGGCATCCTGGCTCGCCAGCGCTTCGACCCGTGAATCGATCATCTGCTTGCGGCTGGCCATTTGCTGATGTTGCTCGGTGCTGTGGGTCAGGCCATCGAGGATGGCGCCGCTGATGCGCCACGACGCGAAGCTGCCGAAGGGCGCGCCGCGCGCCGGGTCGAAACGCTGCGCAGCCTCCACCAGCCCGAGCGCGCCCATCTGGCAGTACTCGTCAAAGCCTACCGCGCCGTTCCAGCGCAAGCGATAAAGGCGGGCCGCGATGGACCGCACCAACGGCATATGCGCCAAAACCAGCTC
>CAHJWV010000074.1 GCA_903643055.1 Burkholderiales bacterium
ATGTTGCTCACTGATTTCGAAGCTTATGGGGGCAACAAGGATGAACTTCGCACCATGGTGGAAGCACGGGTAGAAGCGCAGCGCGTCAAGGCAAATGCGGCGGAGCTGCTGGACTTAAATGAATGAGTCAACTGAACAGGAAGGGTAAAGCATGCGCATGGGATCGAATCGTTCGATCGCCATCGGCGGCTTGGTCCAGGTAATGGCGTGACGTATTGCTCAGGCTATCAAGACGGTCACCGCGCTGGTGTTTAGCCGAGTGGTGAAGGTATTGGAGATCAAACTGATGAAGAAGGCCGAAGTTCGAGCGCACATCGTTCCGTTGCGCGAGTCCGGAGCAGTCGTGTCTTACCAAGTCCGAGCTGGCAAAGGTGGGCCAGGGCTGAGCCGAGCATTTGCGGTGAGGAAGCACGATGGGCAAGCCAATGCGCTTAAGGCTGCCCAACGGTTTGCGAAGCAGAGCGGCTGGGTCGTGGGTGAACATCGCAGAGGTCTCGAAAAAGGCCAGCCAAACAAGCGAAGCCGTACGTCCGCTGCTGGCATTCGGTTTGAGTGGATCGATTATTCGACTGTCTCGGTTCTGTACGTCATAGCGACATGGACAGACGCGACAGGACGAGCCCGAGCCGCCCGGCGATCAACGGCAGTTCATGGCCTTGAAGGTGCGCTTGATGTTGTGATCGACCTTCGTGTCAAGAGCGGGGCACCCAAGCCTGATCGCCAGCGTCTTCTCAATGAATTGCGCGCGGCTTATGTCGGATTTCAGCGGACCGCGCACGATTGAAATTTGACTCAGCCCGTTTGGCGCGGGGGCTATTCGGCACTGCAGCTGCGCCGCGCTCGCTCACATACGCCAGTCTGCACCGGGCATGATCCGTTGCATGAACTCATCGAACAGCGGCACCGTGAACGCCGTGTCGCCATGGCTTGGGCTCCAGATCATGCCTTTGACAATCAGTGCGCTGCGTACCGGACCTAGCGAGCTGACTTCGCGCTTGAGACATTCTGCGATCGCGCCGGATCGATGTGGCCCTGGACCAAGCTCGGCCATGGCGCGAAGGTAGCGCTTTTCTTGCGGCGTCAGCCTGTCAAATCGAACCCGGAAGAAGCTCTCGTCGAGCGCGGCCACTGCCGTGGTGGTGGCGCGTTCGACGTCGTCGCTCTTGATCGGGGACACGACGGCCGCTTCCCAGCTCCGTTGGCCCCATTCCTGGAGGAAATAGGGATAGCAGCGCGTTTCGGACAATATTCGCTGGACGGCACCAACAGTAATTTTGGCACCTTCGGCTTCGATCGGCTTGGTGATGGCTCGCACTGCCGCGTCTGCGCTGAGCGGGCCTATTTCGGGAAATGCGAAGAGGCGTTCGGCGTAAGACTTCGCGTCGCCCATGCGCCCGCGCAATTGAGGCAACCCCGCACCCACAAGCAACACCGGCATCTGCCGCTGAGCGCAGCGGTGCATCGCCGTGATCAGAGCGGCCAGTTGCGGTTCAGCCACGTATTGGAGTTCATCAATGAAGATAACCAATGCCGTGCCGGCCGCTTTCGCAGCGGCGCCGGCACTTTCCAGCAGCTCTTGCAAGTCGTGTTCGAGATCACCGTTGTCGGAAAGGCCGGGCTCGGCTTCATAGTCCAACCCAACCTCGATATCCGCATAAGTGACTTTCAATGCCTTGGCGAAGCCCGCCAAAGCGCGCAGGCTCCGGATGGCCAGGTCCTTGGCTTTCTCCAGCTTACTCAGCCGTATCAAAGCGACCCGCAACTGCGGCGCGAGCAGGGCGGGTAACGAGCGGTCCTCGGGAGCTTCGATGCGAACGGTCTGCACACCCCAGGTTTCTGCGTCGTCCCGCATTCGGTCCAGAAGCACGGTTTTACCAACACCGCGCAAGCCAACCATGAGAACGCTGCGTGCGGATTTGCCGGCGCGCGTGCGCTCGACAGCAATGCGTACGGTTTCTCGCAGCTCGTCGCGACCTGCCAGCTCTGGCGGTGGCGAGCCGGCGCCAGGGGCGAAAGGGTTTTTGATTGCGTCCATGTGGAAAGTGTACGAATCTTATGAAGATTAGGCAAAACCGATAATTCTGCTAACCTCTGTACATGCTTCTGGGATGGGCCCGGGCGCGGCCTGTTATTAGAGGCGGGCACCCCGAAGGATTGGGTGAACACGATGTGGCTCGAGGCGTTGAGGACGGGTTTCGTCAAGACGACGAAGATATGGCCAATAGCCCCGTCTACAGTTTTTACGTAGGCAACTCTTTCCACTATCGAGAGTTCGAAAAGTAGATTGGGATTAGCTTGGTCATTGAATATGTTGCGGGCTTATTTCGGAATCTGATCAACCGCTGAGCGATCAGATGTAGGCCCAGCAGACTGCCTTGTCGGAATCTGTTCGACCGCCGAACGGTCCGGCGCTGGCCCGGCGGGTTGACCCTTCGATGGAATCTTATCGAACGGACTTGGTTTTGGCGGAGCTGGTGGCCTCACATCCGGCATCGGCCGATGATTTCGATCAATTTCGGCAATGTCGTTAGGACCCAAGAAGAAGCCGTCAGTCGGCGCGCTCTTCAGGCCTTGCTCCATCAGGCCATCTAGACGGGTTTTCTCCTCATCATTCCTCGTTTTCGAAGCGTTGGCTCCCTCGCGGACGTCGCGTTGGATCTCGGCCACCCCGCGCATGGGCTGGCCGTCCTGAACCGTTAAGTCCGTAGGACGTTCAAGTGGCGCGCGCACGTCAACCCCTGCAGCGCCTGCCGCGCTGCTGACTGCCGCCTGACCCGCAGCGCCTGCGCTATGAATCGCGGCAGCGCTTCTGCTTCCCGAACTGATAGCCGTCTGCGATGGCAGGTCTTGCCTGCGATCGTTGCCAAACTGCTGATCCAGATGACCGCCGCTGAAGGTCTGTGCCGACTTCATATGACCACCAACGGCCAGATAGTCAGACACCTCATTGAACTCACGCAGTGCCAGAAACGATCCCTTGTCGTCTTGGGCCAGCTGCGTGCGGTTCAAGAAGAAGCTCTTCATCAGCGTCGAGTGTTCGCCGGTGGTCATGTCGTTGGGATCCTTGCCCAGCGTGCCCCAGGCGTAGGCGTTGTACTCACGGACAAGTCGAAGCCGATCTGTTGTGTTGCGCTCTTGGCCGACTCGGCGGCCTGGGCGTAGTCCTGAGATGAACGGAGCGCGACATCGGCACTCTTGACGTAGCCCCGGGCTCGTGAAACGTCGGAGGAAAGGCGCTTCGACATGTCCTGCGAAGCGGTATCGCCTTGAGCAAATCCGCGCTGTTGAACCACCGACTCCAACGTCGATGCACGGTTTTCAAGGCTCAGCGATCGGGCTTGGTTGCTGGCGCGGCTGAGGGCGTTTTCAAGCTGCTCTGAATTCGCAGTTGAACCAGCGCGAGCAAGTTTTGTCCCAACACTCCCTTTTACGCCTGGGAGCCAGCCCGCGCCCGGTGTGCCTGCTGAAGCGTCCAGGGTAGTTTGCAAACGCTCTGCACTTCCTTTCGATTGGCATCGGTGACTTTCACACCAAGGTCCTGCGCAAGGCTGTCCCGCAGCTGATCTTGCTGGGCAGAAGAAAGGCCGTAGCTTTGCTGCTGGCCGGCCTGCATCAGGCGATCGACCGAGTTTC
>CAHJWV010000075.1 GCA_903643055.1 Burkholderiales bacterium
CGTGGAACATCCGATTTTAGGCGCTCACCCCTCTTGTGCGCCGGGATTCTGGTTGAAACACAAAAAAGGAGCCCGGCAATTGCCGGGCTCCTTTCGTTTTCACAACTGCATTGCGCTCAGCCGATCACCAGCCGAGATCTTTCAGCAAGAGGAAGGTCAAGTCTTTCGGTGCAACCAGCGTGGTCGTCAGATCACTATTGATCCGCGGCTCCATCAGCAGGTTCGGAGATGCGCTGACGTCCCAGTGAGAAACAGAAGATCCGCTCTCATACGGGTTCGGCGTGTACAGCAACGGCCGACCGGCTTTATCGGCGCCGGATAGGCGCTTCTTGTCGGTCGAAAGCGTCGCTGTCAGCGTGCCGGGTGTGCTGCGAGAGCCGAACTTGGCAGATGCCAATACGCCAGCCTTTAGCTGCGCGCCGACTTCCAGTGAAACGCCCACCGTCGGAATCACCAGGGTCAGGTCTTCACCCGACATCCCTGGAGCTCCAGCACCTGCAACATTGTTGGCGATCACCACGCCGATCGCGCCAGCGTCTTGAGCCACCTTCGCCTTGGACACGAAGGTGCAGCTGCCACGGTCGATGAGAGCCACCTTGCCTTTGACTGCTGCGGCGGCAGCCGGTGACAAAGGCGCGCAAGCCAACTCACCAGCAATCGCCAGCGGGCCGAGCTTGCCCGGATTCGTCGGTGCCGGGCCGAATGCAGCCAGGCTGTATTCGTAGGTGCCAGCCACGCCGGGTGCAGGCGACGTCACGTTGAGCAACGGAACTCTTGACAGCGTGACCGCCGCCCCCGTCACGGCATTCGGGCCCGTCCAGGCCAATTGGAGAGGGCGCAATCCCGACTCCTGGCGCTCGACGTCTGTCATGTCCAACCACGTTTTGCCAACGCTGTTGTCATACATGAACGCTTCCCAGACGCTCGGAATACCTTGAAGGCGCGCTCCGGTCTTGCCACTGGTGGTCAGCGCAGCGAACCCGAGGCCGTGCCCCAGCTCGTGCAGCAGCGTTTCGACGAAATTCACCTTGTCGCCTGCCAGACCATCGAGGCCCAGGTAGAACGGCGAGCCGGCCAGACAGTTCTCGGACCCCAGATTCGCATTGAACTGAGTCTTGATGTCGACGTTGCCATAGCCTGTGCCGTCATCTTCCTGCTCGTCAGACAGATTGGTCTTCGCAAGCTTGTTGGCCAACGCCTGCGGATACCAGGTATTGGGCTTCGGGGCATTGGGGAAGTCACGCCAGATGTTCCAGGCACCTGCGCTGCCGAGCGTCGCAGAGGTGGCCGTGCAGCTCAACGCCTCCCAGCCGGCGCTGACCTCGATCGGAACCGCGCTGTCGAGTTGCTTTTCCCAGATGTCAGCAACAAAGCGATAAACGTTGTAGCGCTGCTCGCCCAAGGTCTTGCCGGGGTTGCCGCCGACAGGTTCGGTCGGTGTCGGGTCATTGAAGCCCACACCCGCCGGATCGCGACTATGGATGTTGATGGTCGCAGCCTGGGCACCCAAGGACGCGAGCACCAATGCGGCGAAGCAGGTGAGTTTGAATTTCCGTTGCGTCATGTTGGTTTACTCGGTCGTCGCTGCGTTGGAAGGTTTGCCCATCGAAGTCCGCCCCATGGCGGCTTCGGCCTGCTCGCGGTTCTCGAAACAGCGCATGGCATAGCTGCCATCGGGCTGTTTGACTGCGACGACCATGCTGATGAGTTCTTGCGTCATGCGAGCGCCATGGGCGCCATTCGAGTGGAACTTCTGCAAAGGCTGGGAAGCAATCGTCCGCACCGAGGCGGCGCGCGCACGAACCGATGCGGGCGTTTGCAAGGCCGCCGCTTCGTCGGCGTTGGGCAAGCGCAATTCGCCGGTTTTCGGGTCTTTGACGACGATCAGATTCGACGTGGTGTCCAACGCTTCGGCGGACGACGCCCCTACCGGCGACTCCTGATGCGCCACGGCATTCAAGGACAGCCCCGCCAATCCAGCGAGCACCAGCGACAGGCCGGTACGGCCCAGAAAACGTACTGAAAACATATCAATCTCCTGACAACGGATGGATGAGCTCAAGACTTGCGACGGCGGGCGAACAAGCCCATGCCAGCGAGGCCCACGCTCATCAGCAACCAGGTCGACGGCTCAGGCACCGGCGCAACGGTGTCGATGGACAGACTGTCGATACCGATGTAGTTCGATGCATCCGCAGCGCCGAAATAGTTGAACGCAAGGCGGCCCAGCGACGCCGCACCCTGCGCGGCAAAGCCGACCGAGTAAAGCGTCCAGGTATCGGTCAAGGTGAGCTGGGTGCCGCTGGAAAAGCTCAAGGCCTGGCCGTTTTCAGACACGAGGCTGTATGACAAGGTGTCGGCGAAAGCGCCCGTCGAGTCACCTGCCGAGCGGGCCCAGAAGCTGATCGTTCCGTCGGCCTGGGTTGAGAATTTCGGCGAAATCAGCGAGTTGTTGATCTCACCGCCTGCCGCCGCGCTATTGAA
Source organism: Burkholderiales bacterium (assembly GCA_903643055.1). The sequence goes on from CAHJWV010000075.1 coordinate 2,485, forward strand.
ATTGGCGGCAATGTACGAATTCGCCTCACCGCTTTTCGCTTCGAACACACTGGCATCGCCTTGAAACCATTCGGTGCTGCCCACAGGTGTGCTGAGATTTTTGAATACCCAACCGCCGTCTCCTGCAAATGTCGAGATGTCGTCAAAGCCTTCAACCAGCAGGCCATCGGCCTGCGCCGAAGACACACCCAATGTGATGGCTGCTGCCATCAACGCATGTTTCAACATGGAATCCTCCCAAGAGGGCACCAAATGTGCCGTCGTCGTTGTGTGAAATATTCGACTGACGCCGAAATCTTGTTTACTGCACATCAAACTTTACGTGGAGCAACTCACAGCCACATAGCAAACTTACACTTACCCCCTACTTTAGGGGTTTGAGTTTTAGAAAGCTTCGCCTGTCGCTCACAGCGGCGCGTACCAACGAGATTGGCAGCATCGGAAAGATCGGTTGGCGTTGCGCCATCGCGACACAAGGTGAAACGCACCTTCAATGAAAAAGCGCGAGGCTTTTGCAAACCCCGCGCTCCATATGAACTTTGCGCCGCCGACTAATGCACTTTTCATGCCGACAGCATTGCGTTGGCCTGCACCAGGGGCAGGCCGGGCACCTTCTCAGCGCTTGCCGAGCGGCACCACGTTGCGCGCGACCGCCCCGTTGAACAACTGACGAGGACGGCCGATCTTGTATTCCGGATCGCCGATCATCTCGTTCAGCTGGGCAATCCAGCCCACAGTGCGGGCCAGCGCGAAGATGGCCGTGAACAGGCTGACCGGGATGCCGATGGCGCGTTGCACGATGCCGGAATAGAAATCGACGTTCGGGTACAGCTTGCGCGAGACGAAGTAATCGTCTTCGAGGGCGATCTTCTCCAGCGCCATCGCCAGCTTGAACAACGGGTCGTTTTGCAGACCGAGTGCATTCAGCACCTCATGGCAGGTTTCACGCATCAGCTTCGCGCGTGGGTCGTAATTCTTGTACACGCGATGACCGAAACCCATCAGCTTGATGCCGGAGTTCTTGTCCTTCACCTGCTTGATGAACTCGCCAATCTTCTCGACACCACCCGAGCGCTGAATGTCTTCCAGCATGTTCAGTGCGGCCTCATTGGCGCCCCCATGCGCGGGACCCCACAGACAGGCCACGCCAGCGGCGATTGCTGCAAACGGGTTGGTGCCCGACGAACCGCACAGGCGCACGGTCGAGGTCGACGCATTCTGTTCGTGGTCTGCGTGGAGGATGAAGATGCGATCGAGCGCGCGCACGACGACATCATTCGGCGTGTATTCCTCGCAAGGCGTTGCGAACATCATGCGGGTGAAGTTCGCGGCGTACGAGAGCTCATTCTTCGGATAGATGTACGGTTGGCCGATGCCGTACTTGTAGGCCATCGCGACGAGCGTTGGCATCTTCGCGATCAGGCGGACCGCCGAGATCTCGCGGTGCTGAGGGTTATTGATGTCGGTGCTGTCGTGATAGAAGGCCGACAGGCCGCCCACGAGGCCGGTCAGCACCGCCATCGGGTGTGCGTCACGACGGAAGCCACGCAGGAAGAATTGCATCTGCTCGTTGACCATCGTG
>CAHJWV010000076.1 GCA_903643055.1 Burkholderiales bacterium
AGCGAACCCGGCATCGGTTCGACCTTCACCTTCTCGCTGCCCGCGAGCACGGCACCACCGGTCGACGCGCAGGCTCCGGTGGCCATGGCCTTGCCGCTGCCACCCTCGGCGTCGCCGCGCCGGCGTGTTCTCTATATAGAAGACGAGCCGCTGAACGTGCTGCTGTTGCAGGAGATGTTCAAGGCACGGCCGCAATGGGAGCTGCAGATCGCAGCCGATGGGCAGACCGGTTTGGTCAGCGCCAAGGCCAGCCACCATGACCTGTTGCTGATCGACATGAACCTGCCCGACATGAACGGGCTGCAGTTGATTGAAGCCTTGCGCCGCGATCCGGCCACGCATGGCCTGCAGTGCATCGCGCTGTCGGCCGATGCGATGCAAACGCAGATCGATGCCGCGATGGCGGCCGGATTCGACGGCTACTGGACCAAGCCGATCAACATCGCGCAGATGCTGATCGGGCTGGGTGAAGTGCTGAACGTGCCTTCGCACTGCACGCGCTGAAAGCTCGTCGCGGCCCGCGTTGAACCTTTCGGCAACCCCGGCCGCAAGCAAGCGGTGCGACACCAATGCATGGCGCGCAAGCATTGCCAAGCCGCCATCGGCCGTCACCCGGCCCATCGTTCAACTCATCGCCAAGCCGCGCCACGCCTCGCTTTGCGCGCATCGGTGGTGTGCCTTCAGCGCGCCCATCGAAAGCCCGTCGCCCATGAAAAAAGCCGGTGCAAAGCACCGGCTCTCTCATCGGGACAAAGCCCGCAACTTACTTCAGGTGGCCGTTGATCAGCTTGGTCATCTCGAACATCGAGACTTGAGCCTTCTTGAAGATTTCCTTCAGCTTGGCATCGGCATTGATCATCGTGCGCTTCGATGCATCTTGAAGATCGTTCTTCTTGATGTACTCCCACACCTTCTTGGTCACTTCCGTGCGAGGCACCGGCGTCGCGCCAATGATGGCGGCGAGTGCTGGGCTCGGGGTCATGGCCTTCATGAAGGCAGCATTGGGAGTGCGCTTCTTGGCGGGGTCAGCCGCCTTCTTTGCCGCGACTTTCTTGACCGGGGCCACCTTGTCGGTTGCCGTCGTTGCGGCTACCTTTTTTGCGGGAGCGGCCTTCTTAGCCGGCGCCGCTTTCTTCGCTGCAGCCACTTTCTTTGGGGCTGGTTTCGCAGTTGCCATTTTGAATTTCTCCATCAAATGAGTTGTTGATGTGCCCGTGTTGGGTGAGAGCCGCATGAGCTCTCTGTTCTCCATGGACCACGCGCGGACCGAATACTACTGCGAGAGTGCTGCGCTGAGAAGCAGTTTTCACAGGTAAAACAGCCATTCATCCGCTATACGACGGCCTTTTGTCGTAGCCCCCCATCACTGAGGCATCGATGCCTGAACATCATGCATTGCAAGCAGGACGTTAGCTCTTTGCAAGACATCAGGCGCGCAGGCTTTCACAATGCCTCTCGACAGACATCGCATGGTGCGGTGTCGTCGCTTCGCAGGAGATGAAGATGGGCAAGAAGATCCTGATGCTGGTCGGCGATTTCGTTGAAGACTACGAAACGATGGTGCCGTTCCAGGCGCTGCAGATGGTGGGCCACACGGTCCATGCGGTGTGCCCTGACAAGAAAGCGGGCGACCATGTGATGACCGCCGTGCACGATTTCGAAGGCCACCAAACCTATTCCGAGAAGCCCGGCCACCGCTTCACGCTCAACGCGAGCTTCGATGCGGTGAAGCCCGAGGACTACGACGCGCTCGTGATTCCAGGCGGCCGATCGCCCGAATACCTCCGCATGAACCCGAAGGTGATTGCCGCCGTTCAGCACTTTTCACGCAGCGACAAACCGATCGCTGCGGTCTGCCATGGCGCGCAATTGCTCGCGGCGGCGGGCGTGATTCGCGGCAAGCGCGTCTCGGCGTATCCGGCTTGCGCGGCCGAGGTCGAACTCGCGGGCGGCCATTACGCAGCCATCGAAGTGGATCAGGCCGTCACCGATGGCAAGCTCGTCACCGCGCCAGCATGGCCTGCACATGCCGCCTGGCTGGCGCAATTCCTGGTGGTTCTGGGCACGAAGATCAGCGCCTGACTGACGCGATGAATGACGCGATGAATGACGAGAGGGCGGGCCGCAAAAGCTGAAGCCCGCAACCCAAGCGCCGGTCATCCCTGCTTTCGTTGGATGGCCGGCCCGGCTCAGTGTGTCAAGAAATGAAAGCTGCCACGGGTCGGCGAATGGGTCGAGCACCGAACGATCGGCCCGCCCGTTCCGCCTCGGCGTCATCAATAGACGTCGCGCCGATAACGCCCAGCCTCGGCCAAAGCGGCCAGATTCTCGGCGCCGAGGATTTCCGCCAGCGCGGCGTCGACGGCCCCGGCCATGCCTTGCAGGCTGCCGCAGACATAGATGGCTGCGCCATCGGCCACCCATTCGCGCACACGCGGGGCCTGTTCGATCAGCCGATGCTGCACATGCAGGCGCTCGGGTTGATCGCGCGAGAACACCCAATCGACCTGCGCCAGCACGCCCTCGGCTTGCCATGCCGCGATCTCGTCGGCGTAGTGGCGATCGTGGGCCGACTGCCGTTCACCGAACAGCAACCACGCCGGCGGCGCATCAGGCGTGCCGGCCCGCGCCATCAGATGAGCACGCAAACCGGCCAGGCCGGTGCCATTGCCGATCAATAACAGCGGCCGCGATGCATTGCCGCCGATGCGGAAACTGGCATGTGTGCGCAGCCGCAGCGGCACCCCATCGCCCACTTGCAGTTGGGTTGTGAGCCAACCCGACGCACAGCCGAACGCGCCATCGGCATGCCGCTCCAGCCGCACCATCAGTTGCAATGAGCCCGCGGATGGCACCGAGGCGATCGTGTATTCACGCGGCCGGGCGGCGTCATCGGGCGCACGCACCTGCACCAGATCACCGGCCTGCCAATCCGGCAACGCGCCGTTCATCGGTTCGAGTTCGAGATGGCAGACCGGTGCGCCCAGGCTGCCGGGGTTGAGCACGCGGCGCGAAACCAGGCGCCAGTCTTCAAAGGCCGGCGCCTGCCAATCCGGCAGATCGACCGTACCGGCCAGATGTGCGACATGGCGCTGCCAGGCTTGCCATGCGGCCGGGTCTTCGTTGTCGAGTTCGATGCGATCGAACAGCCGCGTCGCACCTTGCGCTTGCAGCCACGCGTCAACGCGCCGGCCAAAGCCGCAGAACTGCGCATAGCCGCGGTCGCCCAAGGCCAGCACCGCGTGATGCAGGTTCGCAAGCGGTGCGGCGAACGTCATCGCCTGTGCAAAGCGCGCCGCGTTATCGGGCGCATCACCTTCGCCATAAGTGCTGACGATGAAGAGCGCGCGTTCGGTGCGTGCCAGTTCTTGAAGCGTCAGCTCGCCCAACGCCAGCAAACGCACTGGCACGCCTGCGGTGTGAAAGAGCCGCGCGCTTTGCCATGCGATCTGTTCGGCGAAGCCAGTCTGGCTCGCAAAAGCAATCAGCCAGACCGGCCCGTCGGCTTGAGCATCGCCCACCGCCGGCGCCAGTGCGGCCCGTTCCAACGCCGCCGCACGGCGCGCTCGGCGCTCGCGCCAAATGATGAAGCCGCACAAGACGGCGTAGGCGAATACGACCGCACCTGCGGCCAAAGCACGCAGCAGTGCGGGGTTCCAGGCGGACAGGGGATTCACGGATCAACAGACGAAGCGACGGAGACAGCAGCAAGACAAAACAAAGGAATCAGGGCCGCAGACCGAGCCCGAATACCCAACCGAGTGGCGAAGCGAAGCGAAGCAAAGCAAACGACAAGATCAAGCCAGCGCTACCAAGGCGCTGCTCAGATGCTCTTGCAAACGGCCATTGGCCTCGCGCGTGACGAACAGTGCGGCGATGTCTCGCTGCTCGGCGAAGGCCAAACCCTCTTCAACGCCCAACACCGTGAGCGCGGTCGACAAGGCATCGGCGCACATGCACGACGCATGCAGCACGGTGACGAGCGCGACGCCATGCGCCACCGGCCGGCCATGGCGCGGATCGATGGTGTGCGCGAAATGCCGATCCGCGCGCTTGAAAAAACGCCGGTGCTCACCGGAAGTCGCAACGCTCAAGCCATGCAGTGCGATGCGCGTGGCCGGCTGCGAGGGGTCGGGCTGCCAACCGCCGTCGTGCCAGCGCGGCGCGGCCTCCAGGGCCACCCACCAAGGCTGGCCGTCGGGCTTCAGGCCGATGCCGCGCAGCTCGCCGCCCACTTCGACCAACAGGTCTTCGATGCCAAAGCGCTCGGGCAACAACTGCGCGATGCGATCGACGGCGTAGCCTTTCGCGATGGCCGACAGGTCGAGCTGCAAACCGCCGGGTTGCCGCACGCGGCGCGGCGCGGCATCGAAGGCCAAGCGCTGCCAGCCGCTCAAGGCCAAGGCATCGGCGATGTCTTCGTCACCAGGCGGCGTGAACCCCGGCTCGTTGTAGCGCCGCTCGGGGCCGAAGCCCCAGGCGTTGACGATCGCACCCGCAGCCGGATCGTAGGCACCGCCGCTGTCGCGAGCCACGCTCAGCGCGCACTGCAGCACCTCGGCAAATTCGGCCGGCAGTGTTTGCCATCGGCCGGGCGCGGCGCGGTTGAAGCGGCCGATGTCGGAGGCCGCTTCCCAGGGGCTCATCTGCGCAACGATCAGGTCGAGCTCGCGCTCGATGGCATCGCGGATCGGCGCGATCGGCAAACCTGGCGAACCGACCAGCCGCACCGACCAGGTCGTGCCCATCGTGGCGCCGGCCAGCGCATGGACCACGCCGCCCAACGCCGGCGCCCGCGTGCC